>JALHSU010000166.1 GCA_022865345.1 Candidatus Zixiibacteriota bacterium | reverse complement strand
TCTATGTAGCTGGGGGTAGTTATGGTAGTGGTACATCTGTAGACTGTGCCACCCTAAAGTATTATTCCAATGGAGATACTGCTTGGGTAAGAAGGTCCGAGTGGTCTGTAAACAATGATGAAGCTTCTGCTATAGCAGTAGATGGTTCTGGCAATGTTTATGTGACTGGATGGAGTGACGGCAGCCTGCCAGGTGGTGACTATGCCACTATAAAGTATTGGCAGAGCTATCCTCCGGACACATTTTCTCTTGTTTCACCTTTTAACGATACCATAATTTATCGATTCCCAATTATAACTTTTGACTGGACCAGTCCCATCGATCCCGATCCTTGGGATACAGTGCGATACGATTTGTATATTAGCACTTCTCTCACTTTCCATCCCGATTCGACGCTCGTGCATACGAACCTTTGGACCAGTGAAGAGACTGATACCCTATCGTTCGGCAAATATTTCTGGAAGGTGAGGGCTTACGATAACCATTTATCAACATGGTCCAATCAGACCTGGAGCTTAAACCTATGTATGGCCGGTGACGGCAACTGCGACTGCCGGATTACAGTATCTGATGTCGTTTACTTGGTAAATTTTCTTTTTAAAGGTGGATCCCCACCTTGCACCCTTCAGGCCGGGGACCCTAACTGTGATCGGTGGGTCACCGTTTCCGACATAGTCTATCTCATAAATTATCTCTTCAAGGGCGGTCCTCTGCCTTGTGAGCCTCAGTGATAGTTGAGTAGGTTAGTAACCAGGCGTTCCTGAGAGGTGGATATTGTTCTTACTTCAATTCCAGGGCAAATTTCCCGATATTTCTGCTCGTCGAGGATGTTATCATCCTCGACAAAAAAAAACTGGTGGATGATAACATCCACCAGGAGCGGAATTTATGACATTACTTTAATTCCAACGCAAACTTCCCGATATTATTTTCTATCTTAGTAGGATATCTGCCTGAGAAGCAGGCAACGCAGAAACTCTCTTTGGGCAGGGAGGGCATTGAGAGCATTCCCTCGATAGAGAGATAACCCAAAGAATCCACGCCCAAATATCTTCTGATCTGTTCCACTGACTTAGTCGAGGCAATCAGCTCCTTTTTGGTGGGCATATCGATTCCGTAAAAACAAGGGCTGGTAATGGGTGGGGAGCTTACCCTGAAGTGAACTTCCTTTGCTCCGGCATTTCTCAGCATCCAGACTAATTTTCTACTGGTGGTTCCGCGGACGATAGAATCATCAACTATGACAATTCTTTTATCCTTCAGGACTCCCTTAACCGGATTATATTTTATTCTCGCATCCAGATCCCTGATCTTCTGCTCCGGCTGAATAAAGGTCCTGCCTATATAATGGTTCCGGATCAAGCCAACTTCGAATTTAATGCCTGACTGCTCAGAATATCCAAGAGTATGCGTATTGCTTGAGTCCGGCACAGCGATAACTATATCCGCATCTGCTGGCTGCTCTTTGGCTAATTGATGACCAAGTCTTCTCCTGACCTTATCTACATTTTCTCCGAAGATCATGCTATCCGGACGGGCAAAGTAGATGAACTCGAAAATGCAAAAAGCATGCTTGACTTTCTTAAAAGGAGTTATTGATTTTAATCCTTTTTCATTAATCAGGAGGATTTCGCCTGGATGAACGTCTCTTAGATATTTTGCACCTATCATATCAAAGGCGCAGGTCTCAGATGCCACCACCCAGGCATCCTTGAGCTTACCTAATGCCAGAGGTCTCCAGCCATACGGGTCTCTTGCTGCCAGGATGGAATCAGCAGTGATGAAAACTAAACTGTACGCCCCGCTAACCTGGGATAAAGCATCTGCTAAACTGTCCTCGATCTTCTCTTTTTTAGAGCGGGCGATCAGGTGCAGGATTATCTCGCTGTCAGTTGTGGTTTGAAAAATCGAGCCTTCTTTCTCCAGCTTTTTTCTCAAGCTGGTGGAATTGGTCAGGTTTCCGTTATGTCCTACAGCTAAAAGCTTATCGCCTTTATAGGTTATCTGAAGAGGCTGTATATTGGCAACAGTCGAGGAGCCGGTAGTGGAATAGCGATTATGGCCAATAGCCATTTCACCTCTTAAACTGGACAAGACCTCCTTGCTTTCGAACACCTCATTGACCTGCCCCATTCCTTTGCGCTGGTAAAGTCTGCTCCCGTCTGAGGAGACTATTCCAGATGCTTCCTGTCCTCTGTGCTGAAGTGCATAAAGACCTAAATAGGTCAATTCCGAGGCCTTTTTAGCTCCGAAAATGGCGAAAATGCCACAGTTCTCATGTAAGAGATTTTCTATCATATTAGTAAGACTATAATATTAGCCTTTCTTCTCCTGAGTGTCAAGGGTTTATTTAGAGATCTCTGAAAATAATGGAAGGTGGAGTGTAAAGCTTCAGCTTTACCTCTGTACAATCGAAAGAAAATTACATATTGATCCCGCCAGAAGCGGGATACTCCAGAAATTTTTTCCTGAGTTTTCATTCAAGCGTTTTAGAAGATAATACCTGTTCTGATGAAACCTCACTCTGTCAAGCATGAACGCTGAAACGACATCTTTATACGAAAGAAAACATAAATTTTACGAAATCTTAACTCTATTTTTTTTAAACATTAACTCTAAGGTTTATCCTTAAACTGCCGATTAAGAAAAAGTGAATTAGTGAGGTGACTAAATTTAAATCCCATATCCGTGGAGGTGTTTTATGCTTTTCTGGTCAACCATGCTTTTCTTCTTGGGCGTGCTGGCTTTTCTGGATGCCATTTTCAACTATGGAGAAATCTTCAGACAGGTTAATTCCTTTATGTTCATGCTAATCTCATTGGCAGTGCTGATCAGGTTAAGAAAAGAAAGAATAGATGCCAGGAAGGCAAAGGCCAGCTTAACCGAACCTGTCAGCAGGGAAGAGAAGAAAACTGAGACTGTAATGCCCGAAAAGAAAGAAGTCAAAGTGGCATAATAGGGGAGACAGGAGACAAAGAAAAAGGCGAGGTTGATCTCGCCTTTTTTATTTTTTTGTAGAGACGCATCGAATGCGTCTCTACGATTCTTTTCGTAGGGGCGTATTACAATACGCCCCTATGCTATCTTTATAGTCGGGTCAGGAGACCTAATGACCACATCTTATTCAATGTCGACAATGGGCGAGGAAACCTCGCCCCTACAACTAAGATTCTGACGAAAACTCTCTTTTTTTAGACCTCGCTATATCCAGCATCTTAACCCCGCCAGCATATTCCGTAATCACCGGCTCGATTATCCTCAGAAGATTCTGGGTTACCTCTTTTATTTTTAAGGCGTTTTCCTCGATTATTTTCAGCTTTTCGACAGTCTCCTGGTCAAGGTACTCCTTTCTTGTCAAAAGGAGCTGGGCATTTCCCAGAATGGCAGTCAAGGGGTTGTTTATCTCATGGCTTATCGCCACTGAGGTATGCATTATGGCTGTAAGCCTTTCTGATTTGATTGTCTGTTCCTTCTCCTCCTCCATTTTCTTTTTTTCTGCCTTGCTCATATAGCCTTCTGCTTTTGCAGCCCCTAATCCAAGCTGACTGCCCAACGCTTCTAAGAACTCTTCCTCCAGCATCAGATTTTTGCTACCTTGACTTAACCCGGTTATGGCACCTAAAAATCTTCCATCTGCTCTGATAGGATAGGAAAAAACGCTGTGTATACCCTCTTTTTCAAAGGTAAGATATACTGATTCGATTTTGAGATCTCTTCTCATCACCTGAATGGCACCTTTTTCAATAGTAGAAAGCAGATCAGTCTTCTCCTTAGGACCAGCAACTGCTTCAGAGACCAGCTCTTTTGTTTCCTCGTCCCATAAGGAAATCGAGCCTGCCTCTAAGTCCATTATCTCAATTGCCCTGGCGATTCCTTCTTGAATTATCTCTTTAATGGGAACCGAGCTGTTGATTCTGATGGCTAAAAGCCTTAGAACCTGATACTTTAGACCCTCTTTAGATATCTCCTGCTCCACTTTTTCTCCTTAATAAAAATGGTATTATTCTTTTCAAAAAAATGCAAAAGATATGCCGTCATCTTTTCGAATGAATGAAAATTGCGTCATTCTATCTGATAGCTTAAACTATCACTTAAAGTATTGGCATTAAGTCGATGCAACATAAAGCATTATAGAACTCTTAATTTTGACAAGTTTTTAGGTGAATGCTTCAAAATACCATCTTCTTTAAAAAATCAAGTCAATTTTTATGCATTTTCTTTCATATTAAATGCAAGTGAAAACATAAGAAAAATCAGAAAAGCTCAGAAAGAATCGAACAAACCTGTTCCAAAAGCAGCTGCTCTTCTTTTGAAAAGGCACTTAACTTGTTAGAATCTATGTCTACTTCACCAAATACCTGTTCTCCCCTCATTATAGGGACGACAATCTCGGACCTGGTTTCCAGACTACAGGCTAAATACCTTGGATCAGCACTCACATCCGGGATATTCACTGTCTTCTTCTGGCTGGCCGCAGCCCCGCAGATTCCTTTATTCAGACGGATCCTGGTATGAGGTGAGGGCTTGCCTAAATAAGGACCAAGTACAAGCTCGTCGCCTTCTAAAAGGTAAATCCCGACCCAGTTATAATGCTCGTAGTTTTCCTTGAGAACTTTTACGGTTTCTCTAAGAACTTCCTCCCTTTCTTTCTTAGATTGCACTAATTCGTCAATCTGCTTGATAATCTCAGTCTCTTTTTTCTTCATAGCTTACTCCTGGTTTATAAGACTTGAATTTCTTGCTGAATGTAGCGGAGGTCTTTAGACCTCCATAAGGAAATGGAAGGCTGAAGCCTTCCGCTACAAAAAACAAATTATTTATTATCAGTATCCATCCGCGGCAGTTCTTGCAGCTTGGAGATTCTCTTCAGGTGTCTGAGGTGAAATGGTACATCCCGATCCCAGCATAAACCTGACTTCTTGGTTACGTTCAACTACCTCTTTGATTTTTTTAGAAACTTCATCCGGTGTCCCGTTCAACAATAATTTCTCGTGGTCTATCCCTCCCAGTACTGCCTTATTTAGAAGCTTTGCACCTTCTTTCAAATCAAGGTTAGTCAGGTCGGTTGCATTCCAGTTTACTACCTTGACCGGATAGTCAACAAAAAGTGGAAGTAAATTGTTACTTTTGCAGACGTGCAGGATGTTGAATTCGGCAGATTCAATCTTCCTTAAAACTTTCAGGTCATAGGGTTTACCGAATTCCAGATATTCTTTTTCCGTCAAAAGGTCTTTAGTTGCCCATTCAGTAGTTGCGAAGAAAATCCCATCAGCTCCTGCATTCAGACACTCGAGCGCAAAGTCTGAAAAGATATCAGTAATTATCTCTAAGGCAGAATGGATTATCTGAGGGTTTTCTTTCAAACTTTTTACCAAATCTTTTTCTTCTGGAACTAAATCCCCTGCAATGGATAGCGGGGTAAATATTGTTTCTACGAGGAATATTTCCTCTTTGAATTCTTTCTTAATCAGACTTAAAACCCTTAACTGCTCTTCCAAGGCTTTCTTTGAGAATTTAAGAGCCTCTAATTTCTTCCAATCCTCAGCTTTTTTGATCGGATATTCTATGACCTCGGTTTTCCTTAAAGGACCGTGGTTGAACTCGACTTTTGCTCCCCATCCTTCGATATGATAGCTTGCCCGTGGATTAACCTTCATAAAATCCCAATCATATTTTTTCTGGAAATCTATCATAGCCTCTGTCAGACCTTCAGCAGTCGATTCTTTCTCATAGAAATGCCTCCACAAGGAGATTGGAACCCTGTCAGGCATTTCCCCTTTCAAAACAGCTCTGATTCTATCTTTATGAATGCTCATTTCTTGATTTTTCTTTTGTAGAGGAAGGCCGTCAAGGTCTTGAGACTTTAACCTTCCATAGTTTTTTTGTAGCGGAAAGCTTCAGCTTTCCATATTTAATGGAGGTCTGAAGAGCTCCGCTACATCAAATTCGTCCGACCAGGAGGTCGGACGCTACAAAATACCCTGTATGCTGTCTACTTGCTACCTTCCTCCAGTCTTTCCTTATACAAGGGAAACTCTCTGCAAAGTTCCTCCACTTCTTTTCGGACTCTTTTATAAACCTCCTCATTCCCTAAATCTGAGATGGTTTCATGTATAAGCCTGCCGATTCTTTTCATCTCTGGCTCTTTCATTCCACGAGTCGTAACTGCAGGTGTTCCAATCCTTATTCCTGAAGTTATGAAGGGTTTCTGAGGGTCAAAGGGAACTGTGTTTTTATTTACAGTTATACCTGCCTTGTCCAGAGCCTCCTCCACCACCTTACCGGTTATCCCTTTCTCTACAAAGCTCACTAACATCAGGTGAGTATCAGTACCTCCAGCCACCACGTGATAGCCGTAATTCAAAAGTTCTTGAGCCAGCGCCTTTGCATTCTTGACAATCTGAATCTGATACTCCTTGAACGAAGACTGTAAAGCCTCTTTAAAAGCCACTGCCTTTGAAGCTATGACATGCATCAATGGTCCGCCCTGTATTCCCGGCATTATCTCCTTATCAAGTTGCTTGGCATATTTTCCTTTACACATTATCATCCCGCCTCTCGGACCTCGCAGGGTTTTGTGAGTCGTGGTGGTGACAAAATCAGCCAGAGGCACAGGTGAAGGATGTATCCCTGCAATGATAAGCCCTGCGATATGGGCAATGTCAGCCATCAGATAAGCCCCAACCTCATCAGCTATCTGGCGAAACTTGACAAAATCCAGTATGCGAGGATATGCAGTTGCTCCAGTTACAATCATTTTGGGCTTGCAATCTTTAGCAATCTTCAGGATTTCATCATAATCCAGTACCTCAGTATCTTTTCTCACTCCATAAAAATAAACCTTAAAGAATTTGCCAGAGAAATTGACTGGTGAGCCGTGGGTCAGGTGACCTCCGTGGGAAAGATTTAAACCTAAAATGGTATCCCCGGGTTTCAGAACGCAGAAATATACCCCCATATTAGCCTGTGAGCCAGAATGCGGCTGAACGTTCACGTGCTCACAACCGAAAAGCTTTTTAGCTCTTTCCCGGGCTAAATTCTCCACAATATCCACATATTCACAACCACCATAATACCTTCTTCCCGGATATCCTTCAGCATATTTATTCGTCATCACCGAGCCTAAAGCTTCAAGGACCGCCTCGCTTACAAAATTCTCTGAAGCGATAAGTTCCAATTGATATGCTTCCCTTTTAGTCTCACCTAAGATGGCTGCGTAAACCTCTGGATCAACTTCTTTTAATTTACTCATAATAACTACTCCTCGATTTTCTGTTTACATAACGACCGAGTATTATGTCGGGCGATTTAGACTAGGCAGAGACGCATGCGATGCGTCTCTACTAACTCTACAAATCCTCCAAATGTCTCCTTACAATCTCTACATTAAGTCTATCACCAATTTTCTCAAAAGTCCTCAAACTCTCCTCCAATAATTTTTTCGCCTCCACTTTTTTGCCTTGAATTTTATATAAAATCCCAATATTCCCCTTAGTCTGTGCCATCCCATGCTCATCTCCTGTTTTCTCCTTTATCTTTAAACTCTCATTATAAAACGCTATTGCCTTATCCCATTCTTCTTTGGAAGCATAGACCAGACCAAGATTGTTAAAGGTCGGTGCCATCCCATACTCATCACCTATCTTCTCCATTATCTTTAAACTCTCATTATAAAACTCTATCGCCTTTTCCCATTCGCCCTTAGCCTTATATACTAAGCCCAGATTATTATAAGTCTGTGCCATCCCATGTTTATCTCCTATCTTCTCATCAATCTTTAAACTCTCGTTATAAAACTCTATCGCTTTTTCCCATTCGCCCTTAAGCTGATGCACATTGCCTAAATTACCATATGTCTGTGCCGTTCCATGCTTATCTCCTATCTTCTCCTTTATCCTCAAACTCTTGTTATAAAACTCTATCGCCAGGTCCAATTCTCCTTTAGTCATATAAACCATACCAAGATTATTAAATGTCTTGCCCATCCCAGAATTATCCCCTATATTCTCAAATCCTTTCAATGCCTCATAAAAAAACTCCATCGCCTTATTCCATTCGCCCTTATCGCTATAAACCAATCCAAGATTATTATAAATCTGAATCATTCCGTATTTATCACCAAACTTTTCTTCGATCTTTAAACTCTTGTTATAAAACTCTATTGCCCGGTTCCACTCTCCTTTCTTCTCATATACTAATCCAAGACCAGTGAAACTCTTCGATATTCCGTAGGCATCGCCAATTTTTCCCTTCATTTTGAAATCTTTCTCATAGAACTCTTCAGCCTTACCCCATTCGCCTTTTAATAGATAAACACCAGCCAGATTATTGTATGTTTGTGTGATCCCATGCTTATCACCTAACCTCTCTTTCAGCTCCAAACTCTTATTGTAAAATTCTATCGCTTTGTCCCATTCACCTTTATTCTGATAAATCAAACCAAGATTATTAAAAGCATACGCTACCCCACCCACATTTTTTATCTTCTCAAATCCTTTCAATGCTTTATTATGCAACTCCATCGCTCTGTTCCATTCTCCTTTGTCCATATAAACCAAGCCAAGATTTCCTAATGCGGCAGCTTGACCTCCTTCATTCTCGGCTTTTTCAGCAGTATCTAGTGCCTCTTTCCAATTCCCTAAAGCCTGGTCCCATTTGCTTTGCTTATACTCCGCAACCCCGATATTAATTAAAAGTGCTACAGCTTCGGATGCCTCAAGGTCCTGTAATGCCAGAGCAGCCCTGAAGGCTTTAATAGCCTTATCATACTCATAACGATCTAAATGTTTACCTCCTTCATCAAAAAGATTTCTTAGATTTAGGTTCTCACTCTGAGGGATACCGTCTACGTATTTTATTGGTTCTCCCATTTTTTCTGGAAGTCTATCAATCTTTTGTTCTATACGTTCTAATCTTTCTCTAACTTCTCCAAACTCTGAATCAATTTTCTCCTTGATTTTATCCAGCTTTATATCTTGTAAATAATTAAGAATCTCATGATTTGCTCGGAGCTCTACACTTACAATCTCCATAAATCGACCAATAACTCTTTTGACCAAATTTATGTTATATTCTCTGTTATTTTCATGAAGCTCCGTAACCAGTTCGTCCACAAAAACCTGTCCATTAATTGCTTCCATTCCTTTAACAAGGTTTCTTTCTATCTCCTCTCTGGCTTCTTTTCCAAAACTCAGTTTCCATTTCATATTGTTAAAGGTGGTGAAAATAGAAAGTAGTTCACCTTCTGAAAATTCCTTTTTTAGTTGCTTTTGTGCTTCCTTCTGGGCTTTTTGAAAGGTTTTGACATACGGGCCAAGAATGATCTTTCCCCCGCACTTTAGACCATCATAGATTACTGCGGCAATGAGTTTACCTGCAACACTTTCGACAATAGCCATATTTTACTCTTTTTTTTTAGCGAACAGACAGGATGTCTGTTCCACCAAATTTCTTTAGCGAGAATTTCCTCGTCCGACACAAAGGTCGGACGCTACGTCTTCCCGTCTCACATCTTACGTCTACCGTCTTCCGTTTTTCTTTTTCCTTTTCCCTTGAACTTTTGAACCTTTAAGCCTTTGAACCTTTTACTTTTATTAATTGCTCTACCTGTTTAATATTTTCCTCAGTCAGCTTTATTTGTTTTTCAAGTCCTATACTCTTAAATATCTCTAAAGCCTCATGGAAACGTGCCAGGGCGGACTCTAAGTCTCCTTTGTCTTTAAGGACCAGTCCGATATTGTTCAACTGAATCCCCTGACCTTCCAGATAGCCGATTTCCTGATCTATTTTCAAAGCCTCTTCATAATTTTCCATAGCTTTATCCAGCTCCCCTTTTGCCCGGCACACCAGGCCTATGTTATTCAAATCGCTGGCTTCTCCTTCATGATAATTTCTTTCGATATCGATCTTCAATGCCTCCTGATGAGAACTCAATGCCTTATCCAGGTCTCCTTTAGCAGTCTGGATAAGCCCCAAATTACTCCAGGCATCAGCTTCTCCCTCCTCGTATTCCATGTCCTGAGATACCTTCAGCGCTTCATCAAAGAACTCCAGGGCACTATTCAGCTCACCTTTCTTGCTATAGACCAGACCTATGTTAGTCAGAGATAAATATTCTCCTTTTTTATTGTTTGATTTTCTGGAAAGGTCTAAGCCCTGTTTGTAATAGCTCAAATCCTCCTCTAAGGAGATCTTATCCAGCCTTCTTTGATGTCTTCCTCCTTCAAAAGGTGTATTCAACCAGACCTCGACAATTTTCAGAAGCTCCTCTTCCCCGATAAATTTTGCCGAAAGGGAGAGGACGTTGGAGTCGTTATGCTGTCGAGACAGCTTTGCCATCTCCTCATTCAGACACAAAGCCGCTTTAATTCCTTTAACTTTATTGGCTGAGATACTCATACCGATCCCTGACCAGCAGAAAAGAATCCCTCGTTCTACTTCATCTTTTGCTACTGCCTCAGCCACCTTTAAGGCGAAATCCGGGTAGTCAACTGGCTCCTCGGAAAAAGTTCCGAAATCCTCAACCTGATGTCCTTTTTCCTGCAGGAAACTCTTCACCTTCTCTTTATATTGATAACCTTTATGATCTGCACCTAAGGCTATTTTCATCTTTTGTCCTTCTTTTGCTGCCTGCTACAGGCTACTTGCTTCAGGCTTTTTACTTTCCCCTGCTTTCAGCTTTTTCTTTTTTCTAGCTTCCTGTATTAACAGAACTATAATGCTGAGCTCGTAGAGGACGTAGAGAGGCACAGCTAAAAGCATCATATTGAAAGCATCCGGGGTCGGGGTAACAAATGCAGCCACAATCATAATGGCGACCACCGCATATCTCCTTCCCTTTCTCAGGGTAGCTGATGAGATGATGCCAATTCTACCTAAAAAATAAGAAACGACAGGAAGCTCAAACACCACTCCGAAAATCAGGGTGGTATATCCAATAAAGCTCAGGTAGTCATCGATCTTTATCCAGGGATGCATTTTATCCGTTCCAAAAGAAAGGAGGAACTTAATCATATTGGGTAGAACTATGAAGAATGCAAAAGAGGCCCCAATGACAAATGAGAATGTGGAAAAAAAGACTAAAGGAGCAACCACTTTCGCCTCTTTTTCCAAAAGCCCGGGCACTATAAACTGCCAGAGCTGATAAAGGATCACTGGAGAACTGACAATCGCTCCTACGATCATAGCTATTTTCATTCGGACCGAAAGAGCCTCAACCGGTCCCATAAAATAAACCCCGGGCAGGGGCTTGGCTATGAAATCTATCATTTTATCTGAGAAGAAAAAGGCTACGACTGAGAAGATCACCACGGAGATGAGACATTTTATCAGTCTTCCCCTGAACTCCTCCAGGTGATCTAAAAAAGACATCTCTTTTTCCCTGGGCATTATTAACTGATCCTCCTAAAAAAAGAAATTAATCCATTAACAGAGCCTAAATAATAACTATTTAGGCACTTTGTCAATTGATAATTGTAAGATGAAATTTAGAAATGGAGAACTTTCTTGGTTAAGTTAACTATATTAGAATAAAGTTGGATGCGTAGATCGAGCATGTCCGAAGGACTGGTTGACAATCTATTTACAGATTGAGAAACGATTTCTTTAAGACCCCAGCAAACTTCGAAGTTCGTTTAAAAATTCATTTATATCTTTGAACTTATGGTAAACCGAGGCAAAGCGCACGTAGGCCACTTCATCTAAGATCTTCAGCTTCTTCATAACCAGCTCTCCTATCTCTTTGGAGGATACCTCTTTCTTGGATAAACCCTGCAATTCCTCTTCGATCTCATCTACCAATGAAGCTATCTTTTTCGAGCTGACCGGTCTTTTATTACAGGCAAGCTCTATTCCCCTTTGCAGCTTGGGCCGGTCGAACGGCTCTCTTCTGTCATCATTCTTTACTACAGTCAGAGAGACGTCCTCAATATACTCGTAGGTGGTAAACCTTTTGCTGCATTTCTCGCACTCCCTCCTTCTCCTGACTGATCTTCCATCCTGGGAAGGACGGGAATCGATTACTTTATCCTCTTCATTCCCGCAAAAAGGACATCTCATTTTCTCTTTCCTTTGGTTTTCTTTCTTTCCTTTGTGTCTTGGCCTATGATTATGATTTCCACACCAGCTTCATCCAGCATCTGCCGGGACATTTCATCCGGGTAACTATCCTCGATTATTATCTTGTTTATTCCCGCATTAATTAAGAGCTTGGAACATAGGATGCAGGGATGAGTAGTTGAGTAGATAATGCTGTCTTTTATGTTGACTCCACAAGTGGCTGCCTGCACGATTGCATTCTGCTCAGCGTGAGTTGCCCGGCAAAGCTCGTGTCTTTCTCCTGAAGGAATTCCCAACTCTTCTCTTAAGCAGCCTATATCCAGACAGTGCTTCAGACCCATAGGCGCACCATTATACCCCGTGGCTAAGATTTTTTTATCTTTGACAATTACCGCACCTACCTGACGCCTGAGACAGGTGGAACGAGTAGAAGCTAAACGTGCAATGCTCATAAAATACTGATCCCACGAGGGTCGCTCTCTGACCTGAGAATTAGCCCTTGTTTTTAGCTTATTTTCTCTCTTTTCTCTTTTGTTATCAGATTTTCTCAATTTTGACTTTGTCTCCTGTTTTAGCTTTTAAAAGCTTTTGAGCGTTCCCCTGATTAACTGCTATCTCCAGGAAGTTGCTGCTGCCAATTAATGCTAAAAGCTTCCCCTTTTTTTCTTCTTCATAATATTGACTGAGGTAATTGATCTTCTTATTTTTGATGCCGATCTTAACTTTTTTGCGTCCTCGAATCAAATCTGAACTTATGTTGGTAATCAGATTCCCGAACCTATCGATAAAAATGATCTGTCCTTTTATCTGATCTTTCGTATGAACTGAAGTGGGTAATCTAAATTTATAACAGTCTTGAGTTGCGCAACCGAATTCTCCCGACTTCACTCCAAGGGACAGATAAGCTGATACCGGCGCGAAGATATCCCTGGCATGGAAGGTGGAAGAAGGTTTGCCCAGGAAATATTCTGAACTGGTTAGATTGATCATCTCCCTTACTTTTTCTCGGTCATAGATGAAACTGAAAATTCCATTGTCCGGTCCTACGAAGAAGTAGTTGTCAGTGCGGACCAGAATTCCCTTCCTTTTCCCTCCAACACCTGGGTCGACTACCACCAGATGAATCGTTCCTCTGGGGAAAAACTGATAGAAGGAGTTTAAAAGCAGTGCTCCTTCCAGGATGTTGAAAGGGGATATCTCGTGGGTTATATCAACGATCTTGATCTGAGGATTAATTCTTAGGAGCACTCCTTTGACTGCACCGGCATAACCTCCTGCCTGGCCGAAATCCGTAGTCAGGGTGACGATTTTACTGGGCTGCATCCTGTCACTCTTTCAAATCCATAAGGTTGAGACCTGTTATCGGGTCGATTTTTTTAGAGAGCTTCCCCTCAACCGGATTGAAAACTATCTCCGTGGTAGCAGTGACCGCAGCCTTGTTCAAATGACCGGCAACAACTTTGAAATCCTCTCCGGCGAGGGTAACGTGAGCATGAACGATGATCTTATCTCCTGAAAATGCCACATCCCCTACCATACTGGTCAGCTCAAAATCCTGCTCAAACGATTTCTCCTTGTATTCTTTCTTCTCCACATCAAAATAACCCAGAGAGACATTTTTCACCGCTCCCAAGCCGTAGAAGAATCCTCCTCTTATTTCCTCTTTCTCCACCAGAGTTTTCAAAGAGTCGATTATCTCATCTCCTCTTTCCAGCCTGATCACATAAGTATTTGCGAACTTTCTATATTGCATAATCTGTTGTCTTTTAATTTAGACTGGAGTGTAAAGCCTCAAGGTCTTGGCCGCAGGATCCTGGCGAAGACTTCAGCTTTACTTTTCGGTAAACCTGAAGGTTTACATTACAGGAATTAGGTCTCGGAATCGATCCAGTATAAATAATCCTTTGAGCCAGAAATAATGGGTAAGGCAACTATCTCCGGCACTTCATAAGAATGAAGTTTTTTGACTTCCTCCTCTACGCTTTTATAAAGCTTTTTTCTGGTTTTAATCAGAATCAAAATCTCTCTTTCATCCGAGATTTTACCTTTCCATCTGTAAATTGATTCTATGTCTTTAATAAGATTAACGCAGGCTGCGAATCTTTTCTCAATCAGAGCCTGAGCTATCTTTCTTCCCTCTTCCTCGGAAGAAGTGGTTACCAGTATGATAATGAAATCTTCCACATTTACTCGTTTGAGCGTTTGAGCCTTGAGCCTTTCGTGCTCAATTAGAATTACTTGCTTATTTTCCTTTTTAGAATTTTTTCAACGGATGCCACTTTTCCCTTTAATCTGTTTTTTGCACCTTTCCGGTCATCCACGATGATCACTGTGTAGACTCTATTGGATTCCTTTTTCAAGGTATTATGGCATTTTTTGATTAAGCTGAAAATCTTTTCCCATTCGCCTTCGATTAGGGTGCAGGTAGAGGTCGTTTGATAAGGAAGTCCGCTTCTGTCAATTAGATCAACTACCTTGGCAACATACTGGCTTAAACTTTCCCCCTTATCCAGAGGAAACATCGTGAATTGCACTAACATCTGTTCCTCCTTTCCCTGAGAAACCGTAGGGGCGTATTGCAATACGCCCCTGCCTTGTTTGAAGAAATTTAAGTAAACTTCTCCTGATTGTCAAAGAAAAAAAATGTAGGGGCAATTCATGAATTGCCCCTACAACAAAATCTTGTTTAGAATAAGTTTCAGTCAGATTTTTTGCAACTAAACTGGTCATTAACTGTCATTGCGAGGAGTCCTTTGGACGACGAAGCAATCCGCACAGCATAACAGATTGCTTCATCCCTGTAGGGGGACTCGCAATGATTGAGTAAAGCGTCGTGACAGTCATGAAGAACAGATACCCTGAGTACCTGACAACCAAATAGTATCAGGAGCAGGAACTCCTGACCTACTCCTGTATTCTTTTTCTTATCTTCTCATCCCTGATCTGCTCTATAAGCTTTGACAATTGCTCCACCTTAAAAGGCTTGGGCAAAAGGTAATCCACTCCGAATTCTCTGATCTTTTCCGAATCGAAGCTCACTCCCCATCCGGTTATCATCACCACCGGGGTCTCTTTTCTTATCTCCTTCACCTTTTGAGAAACTTCCCAGCCGGACATCTCCGGCATCCCTAAATCCGTTATCACCAGGTCAAAACCATCCTGCTGAAAAAGCTCCAGCCCTTCTTTGCCGGATGAAACAACCTTTATATCGTGTCCCAGCCCCTGAAAAATACTCTCCAGAAGGTCACGGATTATCTTCTGGTCATCAATGGCTAATATGTTTAACCGCTCTTCTTTTTTCTTTTCTTCCTCGGTTATGGTTTCTCTTGTGGTGATCTGTTTTTTCTCCGGAACCTCTTCGATTTCCCCCTTGACCTCCCGGATCAGCTTGCTGCCCTGTATCACCAACTGCTCGATGGTGCTTATCTGATCAGCGACCATATCAGTGGCAAAATTCTTATATGGCTTAAGCTGAAACATAATCAGCTCGGCATTACCTAAAATCCCGGCCAGAATATTGTTAAGGTCATTAAAGAACTCCTTGGGGACCTCTTTTTTTCCAGTATCTACAGCGGAACCTGGCTCTCGTACTTCTTCAAACTTTGCGTATTCGAGCAGTAGGTCTACTTCCCCGCTCTCATTTAAAAGAGGATAAGCCCAGATCTTCAGAAATCCATCTTTGCTGGTTTTCTCCTGAGTCAATTTAATCTGCTGAAAGCAGGGCTTTTTATCCTTCAAGGAAAGATAGCAGGGGCAAGCCTCAGGCTGGCTCTGAGGATATATTATCTCGAAACAACTTCTTCCCACAACCTCTTCCTCAGAAAGATTTAAAAACCTCAAGCCGGCTTTATTTATTTTGATCACTCTTAATTCCTTATCATATATCGTAATCCTATCCTCAACCGAATCTAAGATCGAGCTGATCAAATTTTCTTTATGCTCCAACGCCTTGCTCAAGGACGAGCTTTTCAGAGCTTCTGTAGCCTGAAAAGCCAAAGTCCTGATGAAATCTTGTTCTGAAGGTGAAAAAGAATCATGATTGGTTTCGCATTCTAAGATAATCACTCCGGTCGGTTCTTTGCCATTCCCCAAAGGCACAGCAAAGACCTTTTTCCCGTTTCTATCTTTAAATTTCTGGTTTTGTCCTTCATTTAAAAGTCTAAGCTCCCCGTTCCAGCTTCCTTCTTTAAACCAGTCATCTGTGAATAAATGAACCTCTTCCTGCAAAACTTCTGATGAAGAGGCTTTTAGAGACAGCAAGTCTCCTTCCCGAAGATAAATTCTGCAATTGCAGGGGTGAAAGATCTCTGAGCAGGCTTTGACTATGTGCGAGAGGACGTCCTCTAATCTTCCCTTGCTCAGGTCCTCAGCAATAAGCCTGAGAAATTTTTCTTTTTCTCCAGCTATCTTCAGCTCCCCTTCTTTCTGCTCCAGGGTTTCGATTTCCCTCAAGTTCTGAATTCTACCGGCTAAAGCCCGCGATAATTCATAATAAGGTTCGGGTGCAAAGTCATCAAAGTGATACTTGACCCGGGAAAAAAGGGCGACAACTCCTGATATCTTCTCTTCAGAAATAAGCGGAATGCAAATCCCTGATTCGATATTATCCTCCTTGAGCAAAATAGCTAATTTTTGATCAGAGTTTAATAGTTCGCCTGCGGTTTCAATCCTCTTATCCTTCAGGCAAAGTGAAAAAATCTTTGAGTCAACTCTTGTGTTTTTGAGATTCTCTAAGGTATCATCAGATAACCCCTGAGACTGGACTAAGATTAACTCATTATCAGTTGGCTGCGAAAGAAAAATGGCTCCTGAGTCGGCCTTCATCTCTTTGGAAAGATAAGCAAGCGTAAATTCCAGAATTGAAGAAATCTTGTCCTTAGCCTCAGCCTGGGACTCGGATTTATTTAACTTTGCTAAAAAGGAACTAATCTCAGTGGATTTCAAATTCTCTTTCTTGAATTTTTTCCTTGCCTCTAAAATTGAAGGCAGCCAGTTTAAAGGACTATAGCTTACCAAGACGATTCCGACTACATATAAAGCGATTTTGCTAAGCTCACCCCAGGAGGTATTTCCAACAAAGAAATACTTTTCAAGTTCTGGGATATTTCCAGCCAGTTCCAAGAGGCTTCCCAGGAAAATCAAAAAAACTCCCAGACTCATTTCTCCCCAGCCCTTGAGATCGAGCTCTAAATACTTTTCTCTTAGATTAACCAGGAAAAACCAGAGTAGAAGCAAAATCAGGGAGAAGAAGATTTGGATCAATGGTAAGGTCATATTTAAACTTTTAGTTTAAGTATGGAATTTTTCAGACCAGCAGGTTCAAACTGCTTACAGATCCTGATATAATCTATGCAAAAAATTTGAAAAATCAATCAGAATTTGCTTTTTGTCAGCACATTCTGTATGTGGTTCATTGGTCATATTCAAAATAAATAAAGATTTAAAGGGTGACAAAAAATAAAATTGCCCGGATTTGATCAAAGATTTAATCCGTCGTTTAAATCTCCCCTTAAATTAATTAGGTCTTAAACGAAGATTTTCCTTGCTTGTCCTATCCTTATCATCTATAATGACTACAAAAATCATACCTTTTGAAAAATCAACTTCAAGGAGGTGAAATAGATGCCAGCGAAGAAAAAAGCAACCAGAAAAAGGGCGGCTCCCAAAAGAGCAAGAAAGGTATATTACTGTGTGCCCTGCGGGATGGAAGTAACCGTTAGCCGGGCTGGAATCGGGACAAGTTCACTGATGTGCTGCAGCGAGCCGATGAAGGCTAAAGGGAAATAAATATTGACGTTCGATAAAAAGCCCCTGAATGGGGCTTTTTGTTTAAATAATATCTAAAGTTCTTTTCCCATCAGCCGATATAAATAACCGGGCAGAAGGCCCATTAATTCTTTCAGTTCCAGCAGGGCAGAACCGCAGAAGGCGGACTGTCCTGTATTTTTTTAAAAGTCTAGGCACTATAATTTCTGCTATTTGACATTTAGCATTGATATAATTCGCATCACCAAGGAACTCAAGAATTAAGCAATAAAATAGCCTCCTGGTTTAGATTTCCGAGGAGGCTATTTTTCGCACTCAGGAACTAACTTTAGATTACTTTATCTTAGATTCGGAGTTGAGAAGTTGTTAGGTTTAACGGTTGTATTAAGGGTATTCGCTTCCCTATCCACCAGGATCGCCTCGGAGATCTTCAGGCGGTTTAAATCATAATTTGCTACTTTCGGTTTGAATCTGAGGGTAACAACCGAACCAGTGCCAGGCTGGATGTAATTTTGTCCTTGTAAATCGAGTAACCCGATTATCTGATATTTATCCTTGTAAGAAGAGAAGATGGAAAGCGACTGGCTTCTTTCTGTCAAAACCGGATCCAGAGGTTCAAATTGTGCCGGGTCGAACTCCACTAAAATCTGCACGCCTGCCACAGACGATCCAGAACTTGAACTGACCGGTATCTCGATAACGCCATCTCTAACGCTCGATCCGGACAATTCAACCTCTGCCAGGGCAACAGGTGCGGGCTTAAATAAGGGACTCACGCAGCCTGGTTGAGGTATGGGACCTCCGCGGAAAAGGAAATTGATAAGATAGATCAGATCCACGATATCCACACTGCAATCGGCATTCACGTCTGATGATTTCATAGACCTGGGAGCAGGGCCACTTTTGAAGAGATAATTGATGAAATAGATTACGTCAGGAACATTCACATAACCATCATAATCTATGTCTCCCGGATTACATCTTATTTTGGGCGCAGATCCGTTCTTG
>JALHSU010000165.1 GCA_022865345.1 Candidatus Zixiibacteriota bacterium | reverse complement strand
GTCCATATTTATAAGACACCCGAGATCTCGGCTAAGAGGTATGAGGAGGAGATAAAGACTTTTTTTCGATTAAAGGAAGATAAGTTCCCTCAATTTGATCTGATCATACTCGGCATAGGAGAGGAAGGGCACACCGCTTCGCTTTTTCCAGGAGATTCCGCGCTTTTAGAAACGCACCGTCTTACCGCAGCTGTTCATTTGGATAACGAAAGACATGAGCGGGTTACCTTGACTCTACCCGTTATTAACCATACCAGGAACATAATTTTCTTAGTGCTTGGAGAAAACAAGGCTGAAATCATAAGAGAGGTCCTGGAAAATCCTCAAAGTGATTTGCCAGCTTCACGGGTTCGAACGGAAAACGGAAGATTGTTCTTCTTGCTGGACAAAGCAGCCAGCTTGCTACTTTCAGAGAAAAATTCCGCTCTGAAAAAATGACTTTCCACAACCAAGAGCATCCTGAGGATTTCCCCCTTGTTTATTTTGCGAAAATCGTTATTATAGAAGAAATTTTGGATGGTGGAGCTATGTATAAAAAAATCTTTTTGACTTTTCTTTTTCTGGTGGGCTTTCTGTTTTCAAATTCATTGGCAGACGAGGGAATGTGGCTTTTGGACCAGATTGATAAGTTACCTATTGACAGCCTGAAGGCTAAGGGGTTAAAGCTAAATCCTGAAGAGATATATAATCCAAAAGGGGGTGGACTTTCGGACGCGATCGTGCAATTGGGTGCGAGCGCCTCTTTTGTTTCTCCTGAGGGACTGATCATCACCAACCATCATGTGGCATTTGGCGCAATCCAGAGGGCGAGTACGCCGGAATATAATTATCTGAGAGATGGTTTTTATGCTAAGACGAAAGAAGAGGAGATACCAGCCATAGGATATAATGCTTATGTGCTCAAGTCTTTTGAGATTGTCACGCCTAAAGTTTTAGGTGCAGTCAATAATAAGATGACTGACCTGGAAAGGTATAAGGCGATTGAGAAAGCCTCCAAAAAAATCATCAAAGAGTGTGAAAAGGGTGAAGACACAAGGTGCAGGCTGGCGGGTATGTACGGGGGGAAAGAGTATTATCTATATACTTATTTCAAGATAAGGGATATCAGGCTGGTGTTTGCACCACCCCGTTCCGTTGGAGATTATGGCGGAGAAATAGATAACTGGATGTGGCCCAGGCATGCAGGAGATTTTTCAATCCTGCGTGCCTATGTTTCCAAAGATGGTAAATCAGCAGAATATTCTAAAGACAATGTCCCTTATAATTCAAAGACCTTTCTCAAGGTCTCCTCTGCCGGAGTAAAAGAGGGGGATTTTGTAATGCTGATCGGGTTCCCTGGAACGACCAGGCGCTATGAGAGCTCATTTTCAGTAGACGAGATGGTGAATCATGATTATCCCAGAGATATCCGCACGCGCAAGGAGATAATTGCAATCTTAGAAAAAGCCTCGGCTGAGGATTCCTCTGTTGCTCTCAGGCTATCCTCTAAGCTCAAAATTGGCTTATATAATTATCTGAAAAAAAATCAGGGGATGTTAGATGGTTTCAAAAAATCCGGACTGCTGCAGCAGAAAATAGATAACGAAAAGTCGCTTACTAAGTTCTTAAGCGAAAAACCAGACCTTAAGGTAAAATATGGGCAGGTTTTGCCTGAGCTGGAAAGTTTATATACAGAGAATAAGAAATATCAGGATAAAGATTTTCTTATTGGCTGGATGAGCTACCAGTGTGAATTCCTGGATTTCGCTTCCACCATCTACAAATGGAGCTTAGAAAAGGAGAAAAAGGATCCTGAAAGGGAGATGGGTTATCAAAACCGTGATACTGCGGATACAAAAGAGGGGTTCAAAGATGCCCAGGTGAATTTGGTCCCCTCAGCAGATGAGCAGCTTTTGATTTACTTTCTGGAAAAAGCAGTTCAACTCCCCCCTGGCCAGAAGATCCAGGCAGTAGAGAAGATTTTTCAGGGGAAAGAAGGTCAGGATAAAAATAAGGTTCTGGAACAGTTCGTTTCCTTCCTCTACGGAAACACCAAGCTCGGCTCTGCGGAGGATCGTCTGAAGATGTATGATATGACCAATAAAAAGCTGTTAAAACTGAATGACCCTTTTATCAACTTTGCTAAAGATCTGGAAAAGGATCGGGAAGAGATGAGGATCAGGAACAAAACATTCTCCGGAGCACTTAACCGGCTAAGGCCTAAACTGATTCAGGCATATTTAGAGTGGAAAAAGGGAACCTCTTACCCGGATGCAAATGGGACTATCCGCTTTAACTATGGTGAGGTTAAGGGTTACATTCCGAGAGACGCAGTGATTTATAAATATATAACCACACTCACCGGAGGGATGGAGAAAAATACCGGAGAGGAGCCTTTTGATGCTCCAAAAGAGTTGCAAGAGGTCTATAAGAAAAAGGATTTCGGTTCTTATCTAAACAAATCCCTCGGAGATGTCCCGGTGGATTTCCTTTCCACCAACGACATCACCAATGGAAACTCCGGCAG
>JALHSU010000164.1 GCA_022865345.1 Candidatus Zixiibacteriota bacterium | reverse complement strand
ACTCTGGAGTGTAAACCTTCAGGTTTACGAAATTATATTTACCAATTTTTTGATGGTTTTTAGATAAAGTTAAAGCTTTATTCTCCAATAATAACAAATAAAAGGAAAGGTCTAAAAAAATGGAACAAAAAAAGTTTGTAGGGACAGGGCTTGTCCCTGTCCGAAGGCATGTAGGGGCGACCCGGCGGGTCGCCCCTACGAAGAATCAAAAAAAGGCGAACAAAATGGAGCAAAAAAAGATACTGGATATCTTCAAAAAATCAAAAGCTCTTTTAAAGGGACATTTCCTTTTATCCTCTGGTTTGCACAGCGATATTTACTTTGAAAAATTTCAGGTACTGCAATATCCTCAATACGTTGAGCTTTTATGTAAGGAGCTTGCCAAGCTTTTCTGGAAGGAAAAAGCTCAGGTGGTGGTGGGCCCAACCACGGGAGGAATTATCATCGCTTACGAGGTAGCTAAGAATCTGAAGGTCAGGTCGATTTTTGCAGAGATGGAAGAGGGGGTCAGAGTTTTCAAAAGAGGGTTTGATTTAAAAGAAGGTGAGAGGGTTTTGATTGTGGATGATATTTTGACGACTGGAAAGTCTGTCCAGGAGGTTGTCGATTTGGTAAATAAGTATAATGCCAAAATCGTTGGACTCGGAGTCCTCTTAGATAGAAGCGGAGGAAAGGTTCAGTTCAATTATCCCCTGAAACCCTTAGCCTCAGTTGTTGCTAAGACATATAAGCCCGAAGAATGTCCCTTGTGTAAGGAAGAAAAACCTCTGGTTAAGCCGGGAAGCAGAAAAATCATATAGCGTCCTCACTCTGTGAGGACATTACCTCGTTGCCACTGAGTGGCAACGCTACAACTACAATGACGCAGACTAAAGTCAGCGGCTACCGGTTTATCTTGTCAAGGTGACCGTCGGGTCCCCTGACCCGACGGTCACCTTATTCTTGTGAGTTTAGCCTCATTTCTATCTCGGAAATATCTCATCTGAAATCCCCACATTTAACTGAAACTCGCTATACACCATCTCCATTTCAAACTTCTTTTTCATAAATAAAAATCCTCCCTCCCCTTTCATCTTAGTTGAAACTGGCATGAAAATATGTGCATCAGATGTATCCTTGATTTCAATCTCCTGAAATATTCTTTCTCCACTCATCTCTTTAACAAATTTTTGTTTTTTAGAGAGTCTTTGTTCTTCTTTCAGCACCCCAAAACTTTTCTGATCGATCCAGTAAAAGTCATCCAGAAAGTTTTCATCCTTCTTCTTAGGTTCAACCCTTAAAAGATAGATGAGAACCCCATTCAAGGTATCCTCTTTTACAAAATAGTAGTCGAATTTTTCATTCTCCTCCGGGTCAAAAGGGAAGAGCGTTTTGCCTTTCTTTTTTGATCTTTCTATCTCTCCTTTATTCTGTTCTTCCTGCACCTTTTTAATCTCTTTTTGATCTAAGAACTTACCATCCTTATGAATGCTCAAAATCTCTTCATGCGATAAATCCCCTTTAACATAAATCTTTTTCTCGGTCTTCGTTTCATGCTTTACTTTTCCCTTACTATCCAGCTCTCTATTTGTTTCCAAACTCTTGAAGATATAATCCTTCAAGTATTCCTTCTGTTTTTTCTTCTGCTCTTTTACTTTCTGGACGATCTGGTCTAAAGAGATTTCTTTTGGTTCTTGTGCTTGTAGATTTTTTACTGAAAACAAGAGGATGACCATCAAAAGAATGAGGTTTCTTTTCATATAACCCTTCCTTGGTATTTGGGTTCAAAAGCTTAATTAAATCTTCATCTCATAAATCCTGTATTTCTTATATAGCTTAGCCCCGAAGGTTTCCAGGGCGTGGTTGATTAAATAGTTATCCTCCAAATTCCAGGACATCTCTGCCCAACAGTAACCTTTTTTCTCCCCGTTGAAATAGGTGTCCGTATAAAATATCGTCTCTATCCCTCTTTTCTGATATTTGTGAATCACCCCCATAGTCAAAAGCCTGAGACCATCCATCACTTTATGAACTTTAGTGTACCATAAAAGCTTGAAAATCCCAAAGGGGAAAAGCCTGCCGTTTAACTTGATCAGCAATTGGTTTATATTGGGCAATGCCATAGAAAACCCGGCTGGCTCACCATTCACCTCTGCGATCATGACCAAATCCGGGTCGACTAACTTTTTTAAATCCTTTGCCAGATATTCAAACTCCTCATCGGTCATCGGGATTGCTCCCCAGTTTTTACTCCAGGCTAAATTGTAAATCTGTTTTATCTTCTCAACCTCGCCTTTAAAATCCTTCAGATTGAGTTTTCTGACTACAATATTCTCCTTTTTCTTGACTAAGTCTGCTATTCGTTTAAACCTTTCCGGCGGGCGGACTTTCGTATCCAGATAATAGGCATAAAGATCTTTAGCTTTTACCATTCCATATTTTTCCATAAAATCCAGATAATATTTCGGATTGTAGGTCATCATAAAGTTGGGCGGGTACTCAAAACCCTCCAAAAGAAAACCGATCTCATCATTTACCGAGAAGTTCATAGGACCCCGCATAAGCTCCATCCCTTTTGATTTGAGGAAGTTTTTCACTGCGTCCAGTAGCTTTTTTGCCACCTCAAAGTTCTCAATCGACTCAAAGAAACCAAAAAATCCGGCCTTTTCCTGGTGGGTCTCGATGTGCTTGAAGTTAACCAATCCGGCGATTCTGCCAACTATCTCATTGTCCTTTTCTGCCAGGAACATGACTACATCAGCATGCTTGTAAAATGGGTTTACCTCCGGATTGAAAAAAGCTTTTCTTTCAGAGATCAAAGGCGGAACCCAGTTTTTGTCATCTTTATATATTTTCCAGGGGAATTTGATGAAAGCCATTAAGTCTTTTTTGGTCTTGACAGATCGGATGATTATCTCTTGATTATGCGTCATAGATAATTGACTTCTTTTTATAGTGGTGAGTGGTCAGTTTTTTGGAGTGCATTAAGGGTGTTAATACATGCATCCCGCCTGTGGCGGGGTGCACTCCATATCAGAAATCATCTTTCACCTTCACCTTATCCCAGGGGTATTTTTCTTTTATCTCGTTTAAGTAATTAAATTCTTCTTTTAATCTGAATCTATAGCTACTCCATAAGTAATCACCAGCTTCTTTAATATAGCCATGTTTTACAGGATTATAATAAATATAATTCAACCTGGCAAAATAAGATTTTTCAAAAGTGATACAGCTATCCCAGTAGTTATAAAATATCTTTTTTTCATCTTTCAATTCCGGGAAATTCTCCTGTAGCCACATGGCGGTAAATTTATGAACCTCTTTAAACATCGCACCTAATGTATCAGCTTTATCTGGTGCATTTAACATCAGATGATAATGGTTGTTAAGAATAACCCAGTCTTCTAAAACCCAATTATATTTCTCACATCCTTTAACTATGGAATCTAAAAGTCGTCTTTTACTACTTTCAGGTGTAAGAAAATGCTTCTTCAGATAGGTTGAACCTGTTATAAAATATTTGGAACTAGGTCTGAATAGGTGAGGAGGGTTGTGAGCATAGACCTTATAAGTCTCTTCCATTTTTATCTTTTATTATTCTTTGGAGTGCATTAACTATGTTAATGCAAGCATCCCGCCTTAGGTGGGATGCAATGGGGGCATCATCACGGATGATGCACTCCAAATTTAAATAACCCCCATCTTTTTCCCGACTTTTTCGAAAACCTCTAAGACTCTGTCCATCTGGGAGTCGGTGTGGGTGGCGATGTAGCTGGTTCTTATGCGGGCCGTGCCGGGCGGGACTGCGGGGGAAATGGCGGTGTTGGCAAATAAACCCTGGTCGAAAAGCATCTTCCAGAACTTGAAAGTTTTTAAATTTTCGCCGACCATTATAGGTATGATAGGGGTCTCAGTATCCCCGATGTCAAACCCTAACTCTCTAAAACCCCTGTGCATGCGATGGGTTATCTGCCAGAGGTGCTTTCTCCTCTGCGGCTCAGCCATGATTATGTCCAAAGCTTTGGAAACGGTTGCCACTGCGGAGGGTGGGGGAGAGGCAGAAAAGATCAATGCCCTGGAAAAATGCTTGACATAATGGATAACCTCCTCAGAGCCTGCTATGAACCCGCCGATAGAGGCAAACGACTTGGAGAATGTCCCCATTATGATATCCACTTCATCTTCCAAGCCGAAATGCTCGGCTGTGCCTCTGCCATTTTCTCCCAAAACCCCTATGGAATGTGCATCATCCACCATCACCCGGGCATGATGTTTTTTTGCTAAGTCTATAATCTCCGGCAGCTTGGCAATATCCCCCTCCATGCTGAAGACCCCATCCACGATGATCAGTTTCCCGGCATTCTTAGGAAGAGAAGACAAGACCCGTTTCAGATCCGACATATTGCTATGCCTGAACTTCAAAACCTTTCCAAAAGAGAGTCTGCAGCCGTCTACGATTGAGGCATGGTCAGACCGGTCCATTATGATATAGTCTCCCTTGTTCACCAGAGCAGAGATTGTGCCCAGGTTAGTCTGAAATCCGGTAGAGAAAACCAAAGCGGCTTCCTTGTTCATAAACTGGGCTAACCTTCTCTCTAACTCTTCATGGATATCCAATGTTCCGTTCAAGAAACGTGAACCGGTACAGCCTGAGCCATAGATTTTTATAGCGTCAATGGCTGCCTGCTTAACCTGAGGATGCGAGGTTAAACCCAGGTAGTTATTAGAGCCGATCATTATCATCTCTTTTCCCCGTACCGTGACCTTGGTGTCCTGTTCTGAGGAGATAGGGATAAAGTAAGGATAGTAGCCGGAGGCTATGACCTTTCTTGCCTCAGTAAACTTTTTGCACTTCTCGAAGAGTTCCAACTTTTGCCTCTTTTCGAAAATTAGTTTTCAGTTTTGACTTGCGAAAATCTTCACAATTTGATATTTTCAAAAAATCAGGATTTATTTAAGTTATTTTTTAAAGAAATGTCAAGGGAAAATTTTTTAAAAAGATAAAGGCAAAAAGACGCATGCTATGCGTCTGTACTTTTCGAGGAGATAAAGTTTGAGTCCCAAGGCTTTAGTCACTGGCGGAAACGGATTTGTAGGCAGTCATTTAGTGGAAGCTCTGCTAAAAAAGGGATATGAGGTTGTCTGCCTGGTAAGGAATAAAAGCGACTTAAGATTCCTTTCGGGACTGCAGGTAGAATATAAATATGGTGACATAACCGACAAAAGCTCATTGATAGAGCCTTTAAAAGGGGTGGATTTCATCTTTCATGTGGCGGGAATTACCCGGGCTAAAAATAAGGCGGAGTATTTCAGGGTAAATGCATCAGGAACCAAAAATCTCGTTCAAGCCTGTTTTGAGATGAATCCTCATGTTAAAAGATTTATCTATGTAAGCAGCCAGACTGCTGCAGGGCCAGGCAAAGACCTTCATCCCAAAGATGAAAACGCCAAATGCGAGCCGATTAACGATTATGGCAAGAGTAAACTGGAGGGGGAAAAAGAGGTCTTAAACTTTAAGGACAAACTCCCAGTTACCATCATCAGGCCCCCTGCAGTTTATGGCCCAAGGGATAAGGATATTTTGTATTTCTTTCAGATGATAAACAAGGGGATAATCCCATCCTTCGGGCTTAAAGAAAGTTATCTTTCCTTGGTCTATGTGAAAGATCTAGTCCGGGGGTTGATCCTGGCAGTAGAAAGCCAGAAAAGCTCAGGGCAGATCTATTTTCTTACAGATGGAAAAACCTATTCCTGGTCTGAAGCTTTCGGGATTGTCCGGGATTCCTTAGGCGTGAGAGCCATTAGATTGAAAATACCCAAATCGCTGCTGGTTACTTTCGCCTTTTTTTCAGAAGCTTTTACGCGCCTTCTGGGTAAGACCCCTTTGCTTCATTTAGGGAGAGCTAAAGAACTCTGCCAGAGATTCTGGCTTAGCGATACCTCAAAGGCTAAAACTGACCTGGGCTTTGTACCGGAATATGATTTAAAAAAGGGAGCCTTGGAGACTGTAAGATGGTATAAGGAGAATAAATGGCTTTAAGGGAAATTAAAAATAAAGAGCTGAGAAGGTATAGAAAGGAGTTTCCCTTCATCCGGGAGATCACCTTTCTGAACCACGCCTCTTTTGGACCGATTCCATCCAGAGCACTCAAAAGCACCTACGAATACTATGAGGCGCTGACCCTTCAGAAAGTTGTGGATATGGATAAGCTGACCTTTGAAAGGCTTGACCGGATCAGAACCTATCTGGCGAAAATGATAAAGGCAAAACCATCCGAGATCGGGCTGGTGCCGAATACTTCCTATGGCTTAAATGTCGCTGTCAACGGATTAAAATGGAAAAATGGTGACAAGGTCTTGCTTTCAGATGTGGAGTTTCCAGCCAATGTCTATCCCTGGCTGAATTTGAGAAGAAAAGGAGTGGAGATAAAATTCATAAAAAGCAAGAACGGTTTTTTCGACATCGATAACCTGCTTAAAACTATTGACTCCAGATGCAGGGTTTTAAGTTTAGGTTATGTGCAGTTTTTCAACGGCTTTAAAAACGATCTGGAGACCATAGGAAAAATCTGCCAGGAAAAAGATATCTTCCTGGTGGTGGATGGAATCCAGGGGGTGGGATGCGTGGATTTGGACGTGAAAAAAGCAAAAATCGATTTTTTAGCCTGTGGAGGTCAGAAATGGTTACTCTCCTCTTTAGGAACCGGATTTTTCTATCTATCTGAACAGGCTAAGAGAAAAATCGAGCCTTCATTTTTCGGCTGGATGGGTGTTGACTGGAACCTGAATTTCTCTGACCTTTTAAAATACGACCTTAAGCCTTTTGCCTCCAGCCGGAGATTTGAAATAGGGACTTATCCTTTTTCAACTCTCTGGACTATGTGCTCATCTTTGGAGCTTTTATCTGAAATAGGGACAAGAGCGATTGAAAAACAGGTCTTAAGACTTCTGGATTTCTTGCTGGACTATTTGAAAGATTCCCTTTATCAGGTTAAAAGCTCACTTGATCCGCTACACAGGTCAGGGATACTCTCATTTTCAGGTAAGGATACTGCCAGGCTATTTCAAATACTTTCCAAAGAAAAGATCCTGGTCTCTTTTCGGGAGAATTCGATCCGGGTTTCCCCGCATTTCTACAATTCGCCTGAGGATATTCAAAGGCTGATCCAGGTTTTGAAAAAGGTTTAAAAGTAAATCCAGATATATCCGATATAATTATAAAGAGTAGAGGAGGGACAATGCCAAAGCTTTTCAGGTTTTGCGCGATTTTATTTTTCCTGTTGTTCTTTAGCTGTGCAGAAAGGACTATTTTAATCGAAAGACCCAGCCCGGCTCCACCTGCGCCACCAGCTAAAAACTATGGTCAGGAGGTTGCCTCAGGAAAGCATCTTGTAAATGGTAAGAAATTCTATAACCAGGGCAAGTATGCCAAGGCTATGCAGGAGTTCAATAAGGCAGTGGAATCAGATCCTCAGAATCGAGAGGCTCATTATTATCTTGGTCTCTGTTACCAGAAATTAGAGTATTATAAGGAATCGATTCCGGAGTTCAGGCTTTCTTCAGAGGGGGAGGGCAGGGACAATCTGTTTATCTCCAGGGTGAGATTCTCTCTGGCATACTCCTTGGAGAAGATCGAGG
Organism: Candidatus Zixiibacteriota bacterium; assembly: GCA_022865345.1. Taxonomy (NCBI): domain Bacteria; kingdom Pseudomonadati; phylum Candidatus Zixiibacteriota; species Candidatus Zixiibacteriota bacterium. The sequence goes on along the minus strand of JALHSU010000164.1, from coordinate 2,446 downwards.
CTTTGGAGGAATCTGAGGCACAGTACCAACTGGCTTATTCCCTGGACCCGCAAAATAAGTCGGCTTATAAGGGAATGGAAAGGATTAAGGAAAAAAGGGGAAAACATTCCAAGATAAAGATAAAAGAGGAATAGATCGAATCCTGGGATGACTCTGAGCTTCCCGATTAATCGTCAAAGTCAGCGGGGGCGATTTCCATCTGGAAATCGCCCTTTTATTTTAACAGATTCTCAAATCTCTTTTTCAATTCCTGATCAAATCCATATTTCTTTGCGTCACCTTGGATGATCTTAAAAAGCTCATTCTTCTTTTCTGTGGGGAGTTCATCAAAGCTTTTTGAAGAAATTATTTTTTCAATCAACTCATTAGCTCTCCATACTGCCGTCTTTTTGCCTTTCTTTAACCACTCACCTAAATTAAATCTGTCGATCACCTGGCTGGGGAAAAAGACTTCTTCTTTGAACCATTTTAGGGTATGAGGAGAAGTTAAAAAACCTTTTTCCAGATACTCCTCTTTGAATAATTCCAAAAAAGGAGTTTCCTTTCTAAAAGCAATCCCTTCAATCAAACGGTATGCCATTCCGCAGATCTCATTATCGATCACCAGTTTCTCCATACTCTGACAGCTTTCAAAATCAAGCATGCCTGGTCCGGAGATGACGTTTATTCCGGACAGACCTGCTAAAATCGCTCCGATCCCTGATTCTAACCCGGATTGATAATCCAGGGTCTTGGAATCGCTTAAGCCCATATAGGCATGCGTGGGCAGGCCAAAATATTTGCCGATCTGATTGTAAGACGAATCTATCATCATAGTCTCGATTGCGCCCATTGGAGTTGTGCCGGTCCTCATATCAAAGCATGCAGGAGAGCCTCCATAGATGATGGGTGAGCCTTTTTGGGCAAGCTGATGGATAACAATCCCGCTCAGGTTCTCCGCAGTATGCTGGATTAATGCTCCAGCTAAGGTCACCGGTGCAGTCGCTCCTGTCAATGGCATCGAGACCAGTTCAGCCGGGATTCCGCTTTTAGCACAATCGATTAAGTTCTGGCAGGTTAGGTCACTCCATTTCAGGGGTGGTGAAGGACAGCAATCAAAAATGGCTAACGGTTTCTTTTTTAACTTATCATCACTACCTCTAATGCTCACCAGCATATCCCTCATCACTTCAAAACCCTCCTTGACAAATGTTCCGGTAACCACCGGTTTTGAAGAATACAAAAGCGAAATGAAAAGCCGATATCTATCTGCTATCTCCTTGGGAACATCCGAAGGAATCAGGGCAGTGCTCTGAGCTTTCAGGTATTTTAATCCATCGGTAAGCTGGGCAAACCCGATCAGGTCAGAAGTGATCGGTTCCCTGATTTTATCTTTCTTCAAGTCGTAAATCCATAAAGCCGCAGAGCCCGGGTCGAAATGTATATTGTACCCTTTCAGGTCCAAAGCTAATCTTCCTACCCGGTCGTATACCTTTATCTCTTTTGGTGCAGATTTCAAACACCTCTGCACCAGTTCACTTTTTATATGGACTCTTTTTTTCTTCTTGTCTATTTTAGCTCCAGCTTCATCTAAAAGTTTTAACCCCTCTTTATTCTCTACAAATACCCCGACTTTTGAAAGAAGTTCTAAAGCTTCATCTATTATCTGTTCAATTCTTTTCCTATCCAGAAGCTCCAATTTTGGGCGTCTATTCAAGTTTCCTCCTATCTTAAAAGCTACCCTAAAAGGCCATGTTGGAAAAAGTCCATCCTGTCATTCTGAGGGAGCGTAGCGACCGAAGAATCCCTTTGATTCAGGGAGAGATTCTTCGTCTCGCCTTCGGCGGACTCAGAATGACACTCTCCTAGTTTCACTTTTTCAACAGCCTCTAAAAGGGTCGCACTACGTTTGGCATCTTTCTTAAACCTGCACTTTTTTAAACCGCAGATCTCACAGGGGGTTGACCCTTTATCCTTAAAAGGATTTCTGCTTAAATTAATTGCAAAAGAGACTGATTTCCGAGGTGTCATCATAAAGGATCGATTCAGTCGTACTCCAATCTTTTCAGCAGGCAGAAGGTCAAAGATAAATCTCTGAGCTTCTAATTTCCAGCCTCCATACCCTGGACTGAACCTGGTACTACCATAAAGTTTCTTTTTTTTACCCTCATCCGCGATAACCTGATTGAGATGTTCAGCCGCAGATTCTGCTGCCACTGAGCCGATGGCATCCAGGATAACTGCTCTGGTTAACTCTTCCTGATTGGTCAATCGCTCAACCTGTTTCTCTAAAAGTTTGCCTATAGTACAGATGCATAAAGCTACCTTTTCGGCATTGAAAAAACATTCTTCTGGCAGTTCCCTGGATTTCCGGATGACAAAGATACCCTCAGGCTTAATCAAATCGCATGAAAAGCTGATCATCTCCTCGACCAGCTCTTTAGACCTCTTCTTTATATTCCCGTGT
>JALHSU010000163.1 GCA_022865345.1 Candidatus Zixiibacteriota bacterium | reverse complement strand
TCTGCAACATCGTGGTCATTATATAAGAGGTCTGCGGATCCAGGACCTCCTGTTTTTCCACAGAGGTGTTCTTTTCCAGAATTTTTCCATACCGGTCAGTAATCTTAAGAATAGACTTCGGTTCGACCCTTATCCCGCCGTTAGGGAATACAGAGTAAGCATCAACCAGCTCTAAAAGGTTAACCTCAGAGGAACCTAAGGACAAAGACGGGAATGGGGCAAGATATGAGTTTATCCCCATCTGGTGAGCATATTTGACTGCCTCCTGCGGGGTAATCTTCTGGATCAGTTTAACTGAGACAATGTTTCTGGATATCCTCAAGCCCTCCCTTAAGGTCATCGGACCCCTAAAAGTAGTATCAAAATTCTGTGGTTTCCATTCTATTCCATCCCCGGCCTGGAGTATCACCGGGGTATCATAGATTATATCAGTAGGCTTGAAACCGTTCTCCAGGGCTGCGGTCCAGACAAAAGGCTTAAAAGCAGAACCTGGTTGTCTTAAAGCCTGAATTGCCCGGTTAAATTCGCTCTTGGTGAAGTCTTTTCCTCCAACCATCGCCAGGATATTGCCGGTACGGTTATCAATTGCCACCAGAGCAGCCTGGAGTTCCTTAAATAATCTTTTTTTTCTGACCTTGCCGTTAAGGGTGTCAACTGCAATGGTGATATAGTTATCCTCTTTCAAGGTGTGGCTGGACTCAAAGTTCTTCTGTAACAGGGCTAACTGGGTCTTGACGATCTCCTCTGCTGCTTTTTGCATCTCCGGATTCAGAGTAGTATAGACCGAAAGCCCACCATTATACAGGCTTTTCTCGCCATATTCCTCGATAAGATATTGTCTGACCATTTCAGAAAAATAAGGTCCCAAACCGGTTTTGGAAGATGAGGTTTTAAGCTGGAGAGGAAGTGCTTTTAAGCTGTCATATTCTTCACCAGTTAATTTTCCGTTATCTTCCATTGCCCTTAAAACTAAATTTCTTCGGTTTAAAGCTAAATCCGGATAATCCAGAGGGGAATAGCGATTAGGAGACTTCAACACACCCACCAATAGAGCACATTCGGGCAGGGTCAATTCCCTGGCATCCTTGCTGAAGAAGACCTGGGCTGCTGCCTGGATGCCATAGGCTCCTTTGCCGAAATAGCACTGGTTCAGATACATCTCCAGTATCTCATCCTTGGAGTAGGTTCTTTCGATCTTTATGGCGGTCAGGAACTCCTTGATCTTGCGCGGTAAGGTTTTCTCCCGGGTTAAAAAAAGGGTTCGGGCTAACTGCTGGGTGATGGTGGAGCCACCCTGGGTGATCTTAAGGTGAAACAGGTCATTCGCCAGTGCGCGTGCTGTTCCTAAAAGGTCAAACCCCCAGTGACGATAAAATTTTCTATCCTCAGCCGATAAAAGAGCATCCAATAAATAGGGGGGCATCTCGCGCAGGGGGATTAAGGTCCTTCTTTCAGTGTAGAACTCTTTAAATATCTTTCCATCGCTGCCGTAAAGTTTGGTGGAAAGATTGGGCTCGATATTATGCAGTTGAGAAAGGGAGGGAAGGTCTTTCCTGTAGGTCCGGTAGGTTTTGGCCAGAGAGATGGTAAGCAGGACT
>JALHSU010000162.1 GCA_022865345.1 Candidatus Zixiibacteriota bacterium | reverse complement strand
GATGAGGCAAAAGAACTTTACCAAATCATCAAAGAGGAAATAAAAAGAGAAAATCTTTTCGAATAGAAAAGGAACCTATTTTTGGTAACCGTAGAAATAAAGACTAAGGAGTAACGCAACCTGAAGGTTGCGGCTACCCCTTCAAAATCAGTAAACCCACGTTGCCCTCAACGTGGGTTTATTCTTTAAAATATGGTAAATAAAAAAGTATAGATAGAACATCTGTCCTTTTTTATTGAGGAAAGCTCTTCTCCAGCCGATAATAGTATTAAATACAGTTTTGTTCGATCATTTTGAGAGGAATAGGCAGTATATGAGTCATGGTTTTAAAAACAAAAAAGTTCTGATAGTAGAAGACAATCCGAATATGTCCAGTCTCCTGGCAGACATATTGCTTCAGTGTTTTGATCTTACCAGCAAGAAAGCACAGGATGGGGAGGAAGCTTTGGATATTTTAAATGAGGAAACCTTCGACCTGGTGATAACTGACCTGATGATGCCCAAGATGAATGGACATGAGCTTTTAAAGACCGTGAAGCATAATTTCCCTAAACTTCCAGTAGTTCTTATAACCGGCTACGAAGCAGAATTTAATCCGGAAGAGGAACCCAGACCAGATGGATTTCTACTAAAGCCCTTCAAAGTCCAGCAGATAGATGAGGTTTTAAAACGTATTCCTAATTTTCAAAGGTAGTTTATATAAGTTTTCCGTCGGGTCAGGGGACCCGACGACCACATAAAATATCAAAAATCTTAAAAGATAGGCTACTTTAAATCCTCTAAAACCTTTAAAAGCTCGCTGTTTTCCCTCTGCTGGGGGATATCATAAACCTGAACGTAGCGAACGATCCCTTCTTTATCTATTATCACCGTAGCCCGGTTGGTTATGCCGAGATCAGATAAATATAGCCCGTATTTGGAGGCAACTGCTCCTTTGGGGTGGAAATCGGACAAAAGCGGATATTTAATCTGGAGCTTCTCCGCAAAAGCCTTGTGTGACCAGATATTGTCAACGCTTATGCTGAAGATTTGCGCATTCAAATTCTCAAATCTTTTCAGGTCGTTGACAAAACAGACATTTTCCTTACTGCATACCGGACTGAAATCCGCCACATAAAAGGCTAAGACCACGTTTTTTCCTTTGAAATCTGATAACTTATATTCCTTATCATCATGCCCCTTTAATGCAAAATCCGGGGCTTTCTCTCCTGGCTTTATAGGCATTTTTTCCTCCTTTAAATTTTTTTAGGAGTGCACAATTCTACTGATCCCGGTTCACTCCATTCAGGGGGGCCAGAGACTGAGATGTTCTGTGATCTAATAAAGTTACATTTTCTCTAATTGCTTGCTAAATTGCTCAGCAGTCATCTCGATTTCCCGAAGGATTTCACGAATCAGTGGTCGGGCAAGGTCCCTTCCTGGATGATTAGGAACCGTGGTAGTTCTTCCATCAGGGTGACGAAAGAACACATGACTTCCCTTTTGCCGCACTGGTTTGAAGCCTAAGCTGAGTAGCAGTTTTTCCATTATTTTGAAGTCCGTAATCGGTAGGCGGCTCATATAACCACCTCAATCTGCTGAAGGCCTATAAAATGCGGTAAGTCTTCTACTGGGCCTTTGTACTCTTCAAGACATAGTTCCAAAACTTCTTTGAGATTTTTCTGGAGTTCGTCCAGAGTCGCACCCTGGGTATGGGCCCCGGGGATGCCGGGAACAATTCCTACGTAAAGTTTAGTCTCAGGATCCCATTCTACATAGGCGGTAAAGGTTTTCATCGTTCACCTCCTTTAGATATCCGGGAAAAATCTGGCGTCCTGCCAGTAAGCCTCTTTGAGATATTGCTGCTGGGTAATCAGCGCTTTGAGATGCTCCTGTTCCCATTGCACTAAATAGGAGAAAAGGTTTTTAACCTCCTCATCTCCGCTTTCTTCAGCAGATTTCCGGTAAAATTCGATTGAATTTTTCTCTAAAAGCGCTCCGATGGATAAGGCTGACATCTCGAAGTGCATATCTTTGATCCTTTTCTTGAAATCCTCAGAGAAGATCGGGCTGGGGCTTTCCGATTTGAAGAATTCAACTTTTTTATCCTTGAACTCTATCCCTCCGGTTTTTCTCACTTTCTCATACTGTCCCTTTAAAATCTGATAATGTTTTTTCTCATCCTCTGCCAGAGATGAGAAGACCTCCTTTCCCTTCTGGTCTGCAGTTTTCTCTGAGGCTAATTTGTAAAAATGGTACCCGTCTATTTCCACCTGCATGGCATTGGAGAGTATGTCTAATAGTTTTTCCATCTTTGCTCCTTTTCTAAGTTAGCCCGGTTATGTTTCCGTACTTGTCTAAATCGAAATTGAAAGCAGCCGGGTTGGTGGGGAGTCCTGGCATAGTCATGATATCACCGGCTAAGGCATAAAGGTAACCTGCACCGGTTGCAGGTCTCAAATCCTCAATGGGAAGACGAAAATTCTCTGGTCTTCCTTTGAGCTTGGGGTCATGGGAAAAAGAGTAAGGGGTCTTGGCTATGCACATTGGTAAAAAATCTAATCCCCAGGATTTGAAAAGGTCTATCTTTTTCTCAGCTAAGGGGAAGTAAAGTACCTCGCCGGCTCCGTAGATTTTTTTGGCGATGGTTTCAATTTTTTCCTTTATCCCTCCGCCTTCGTACAGGAATTTAAAACAGCACCCTCTCTGACACAATTTTACAGCCTTTTCAGCTAATTCTGTTCCGCCTTCTCCGCCTTTGTCGAACATCTCTGCCACTGCTACGTCATCTGCTCCTGCCTGGAGCGATTTTTCCTTCAAGAGCGAAAGCTCTGCTTCGCTATCCTCAGGAAAACGGTTGATAGCCACTAGAACCGGCAGGCCGAAAAGTTTAAGATTCTGTATATGCTTTTGCAGGTTTCCGCACCCTTTTTCCAGGGTCTCAAGGTTTTCCTGGTCAATTGCTTTCTTATCATAAATACCTATTCCATGCATCATCAGGCTCTTGACTGTAGCAACTAAGACCGCCAGATCAGGGGTTAACCCGGATTCCCGGCATTTGATATCCATCAATTTTTCTGCACCGCAGTCAGCTCCAAACCCTGATTCAGTCACCACATAATCAGCCAGTTTCAGGGAGATGAGGTCAGCAATCACTGAAGAGTTACCGTGGGAAATATTGGCAAAGGGACCAGTATGGATAAAGGCAGGGGTTCCCTCTGAAGTCTGGACTAAATTGGGATTGAAAGCCTTTTTCAAGACCACTGCCATAGCGCCAGGAGATTTAAAATCCTGAGCTGTTATCATCTTCTTGTTCTGGTCTATGCCCACAGTTATATTTGAGAGGCGTTTCTTGAGGTCTTCTAAATCTGTAGATAAAGATAGAATCGACATCACTTCGCTGGCAGGGGTGATGTCAAAATAAGATTCCCTGGGAATTCCATCAGCTTTACCACCTAAGCCAATGACTATATGTCTTAAAGCCCGGTCATCAATATCTACCACCCTGGGCCAGAAAATCTCAGATATATCCAGGCATAATTTATTTCCCTTTTGCAGATGGGTATCCAGAATAGCTGAGAGTAAATTATGCGCATAACCAACCGCATGAAAATCTCCGGTGAAATGTAAGTTTATCTCCTCTTTGGGCAGAACCTGAGCTTTCCCGCCTCCAGTAGCCCCGCCTTTAAGCCCGAACAATGGTCCCATAGATGGCTGCCTTAAAGTGCAGACAGTTTTTTTACCGATTTTATTTAAAGCTTGAGAGAGACCGATAGCAGTAACTGTTTTTCCCTCTCCGGCCGGGGTAGGGGTGATAGCCGTGACGAAAATATACTTCCCGTTTTTTCTTTCTTTTAATCTGTCTAAGACCTTGAAAGACACTTTGGCAATAGACTTACCGTCCAGCTCTAACTCATCCTCTTTTAAGCCGAGATCTTCTGCTATCTCTAAAATCGGCCTTAGCTTCTCGGACATCTTAGAACTCTTTATATTTATTGGTGATTGGCAATCTGCGGTCTTTTCCAAAGGCTCGGGCAGTAATCTTTATGCCAGGGGGCGCCTGTCTTCTTTTATATTCGCTTCTGTCCACCATCTGCATAACTTTAATTATAGTATCTTCATTAAAACCCAAATCCTTTATTTCCTTGAACCCCTTATCTTCCTCCACATAATATTTTAAAATCGGGTCTAAAACCGGATAAGGAGGAAGAGTGTCAGTATCCTTTTGCCCGGGCTTAAGCTCGGCCGTGGGCTCTCTTTTCAAAATATCTTCCGGGATCAGCTCCTTTTTCTCCTGAGAATTTCTATGGCGGGCTAACTTGTAAACTAAAGTTTTGGGAATATCTTTCAAAACCACAAAGCCACCAACCATATCTCCATACAGAGTAGAATATCCTGCAGCTAACTCGCTTTTATTCCCGGTAGTCAACACCAGCCAGCCGAATTTGTTGGAAAGAGCCATCAAAAGATTACCTCTTATCCTTGCCTGGAGGTTTTCCTCAGTCACGTCCGGCTTTTTACCTTTAAACCCTGAAGACAAAGTTGAGATATAGGTCTCCAGGATTTTCCGGATAGGAAGATTGATAAACTTGGTCCCCAGATTATGAGCTAATTTTTTAGCATCCAAAAGACTTCTTTTAGAAGTAAACTCAGATGGCATAAAAACAGAAATAACGTTTTCTTTACCTAAGGCATCTTTGGCAATCACGGCTACCAGGGCAGAGTCTATTCCTCCGCTCAGTCCAAGGACCGCTTTAGAAAACCCGTTCTTCCTGAGGTAATCTTTAGTCCCCAAAACCAGAGCCTTATAGACTTCAGCCAGAGGCGAGAGAGGTTCCGGATTTATCCTTTTTATCTTTGATTTTCTTCTCTTAAGAGTTTTTTTTGTGACGATTATTTTATTGACGGTTTTAGATTTGAGTTTCTCTTTTTCCGTTCTCCATTTAGGGTCGTGTAATCTTGCCCTGAAAACCTCATCCAAGTCCAGGTCTGCTATTATAAAATCCTCTTCGAACTGTTTACCCCGGCAGATGGTTTTACCTTCAGGGTCAAAAATCATACCCATTCCGTCAAAGACCAGCTCATCCTGGCCTCCAACTAAGTTATTATACAAAATGAAGACCCGATTGTCGCTGGCACGGGTGGAAAGCATCTTTTCCCTTTCTTTCCACTTGTCCATATGATAGGGTGAGGCGTTGATATTCACTATCAGTTCAGCTTCGCCGATTAAAGCCTGAATCTTTGCCGGTCCTTCTGGATACCAGATATCTTCGCAGATATTTACCCCAAAGACGAAGTCGCCCACCTGATAAACAGAGGGTTTTTCACCCGGCTGAAAATAGCGGTATTCGTCAAACACCCCATAATTGGGCAGGTTGCTTTTATAATAAACGTCCACCAGTTTCTTATTATGGATAATGGCTGCTGCATTGAAAACCTCCCCATTTTTATCCACAAAGCCTACCACTGCAGTTAAACCTACAGTCTTCTGGATAATTTTTTTCAAAGCCTTCAGGTTATCTTCGATGAACCGGGGCTTGAGGAGCAGATCCTCAGGCGGATATCCGGTGATGGCAAGCTCAGGAAAACATATCAGCTCAACCCCAATTTTTCTGGCTTTGTCCAAATACTGGATTATCTTCTTGGTATTTCCCCCTAAATCCCCTACGGTGCAGTTTATCTGTGCCATCCCGACCCTTAAAGAACGCATCTTTTCTCCCCGGATTTAATCCTTTGACGGTTCTATATATGGCTTATAATAGTTTTTCAGTGCCTTTTTGTCAACGGTTTATTGGGAAGATCTTTTGTAGGGGAGGGGCTTGTCCCCTCCCGTCTCACATACCCGCGGGCGACCACGCGGTTCGACAAGCTCACCGTCCTGAGCAGAAACGAAGGAAGGGTCGCCCCTTCATTCCCCCTCTTCTTTTAAAGGAGAGGGTAAGGGTGAGGTTCTAAGGTAAAGTCGAGTCTTATAAAGGAGGCGCCGATATTTTTAATGGGTAGGGACAAAATCCGCCACAGGCGGATTTTGTCCCTTGTATTTTGCGACCCTAAAAGGGTCGCGCTACGAAATACACGTCTACCATCAAGTTGAATCTTTGGGTTCCTCAACTTGCGGATTCAAAGGTGCTTCATATTCCTCTAAGGTTAAGAATCCGTATTTTAGCATCCGGTTTAAAATTATATTTCTTCTTCTTTCAAATCTTCGGGCGTCTGAGGTAGGCGGGTATTTCCGGGGAAAGGGTAAAGAGGTCGCCATGCAGATCGCCTCATCTGGAGTAAGGTCTGATGATGATTTTTCAAAATAATATCTGGAAGCCGCTTCACAGCCGTAGATTCCATCTCCCCATTCAACTAAATTCAGATAAAGCTCAAAGATCCTTCTTTTGCTCAATGATTTTTCCAATCTGAAGGCAATTAGAATCTCCTTCAATTTTCTCAAAGGATTTTTTGAAGGTGAAAGGTAGAGGTTTTTGGCTAATTGCTGGGTAATGGTGGATGCTCCTCTGGAGAATTTTTTCTTTTTCCAGTCGATCTTTAAGGATTCTTTCATCTCCTGCAGATCTATTCCGCTGTGAGTGAAGAAATTTATATCCTCACCCACTAAAATAGCTTTTTTCAGATAGGGCGAAATCTGGCTATATGGTACCCAGATGCGGTATTCCCTGGGCTTTTTGCCTTTTTTCTCATATTCTTTGTTCCTTATCCGGACTAAAGAGGTGGTCTCAGGATTTTCCTTTTGAAGATATTTTACATCCGGCAGGGTTAAATACTCTAAAAGAAAGATGAGAACAAAAATTAAAAGCAAACCTAAAAAGACATAGCGCCATTTGAATTTTTTTGGTTTTGGAAAGGTCATAGATATGAAATTATAAGGCTTGATAAATCAAGCCTCTACGATTTTTTTAAAAGCTCTTTGTTGGTGTCCTCACCAACAAAGATACTCCGTTGGTCAGGAGACCAACGGAGAGCAAGTGGGGCGCATTGAAATACGCCCCCACCTGAACGGTAATTATCTGCGAGCGTTTGGTCCTCCATACAATCCAGGGTCGCTTATGCTACCGTCTGGATCAGTCAAAAGAGGGTTGCCTTTGTCAATTAGAGTAGAGCCGGATTTCAAATGAAAATCTGTCTGGCTTTCAAAGAGCGGGTCAACTGACAGGTTCCCATTTTGCTCAGTTTGGTCTGGTAAATCTTTGTAGTTGCCTGCGCTATTATTCAAGACGTCATTATAGGTTATGGGAAAATTCGGATTTATATCAGTTGCCCAGATTCCAACGCAGGGGCAGACCCATTCTTTTCTCCAGCCGTTATCAGTGATGATATTATTCGTGCAGACCCCTTTGCACTCTGCGCTCCAGACTGCAAAGCCGCAGTTTCCGTTTCTGGTGATAACATTATTCGAAGCATCCATATAAGATGTACCAGTGGCGATTATACCCCACCCTAAATTCTCGTGCACCAGATTATTCCTCACCACAGCTCTGGAATTTCCAAAGGTTCCGATTCCCTTCCAGTAGCCAGAAATTTCGTTGCGGTAAACCGTCGCCACAGCATCCCAGGTTATCCCTATTCCTGCACCTCGTCCGTCGCAAATAACATTATCTGCAATATAGGCAGTTGCACCCCGGTATAATGCCACTCCGTCCCAGCCGTTATTTTGAATCCGGCTGTTCAGAATATGTATTTCAGAATTCTCCCTTCCGAACACACCTCCGATTCCAACTACGACCCCATCTAACCGGTGAGTGTTGTCCGAGACCTCAAGGTCTTTTATGGTAACAGTGCTGAATTTGGTGACAATCCCTGCATCAGTGGCATTCCCATCCGGGTCCCTTTTTCCTCCGGTTATCTTAAGTTTCGTTATAAATGAATTCCGGCTTTGTTCGAACAAAACTCCATAGCCTGCACTTGTAACCAGGATTGTATTATCTTTTCCACTACCGATTATGTTCAGACCTTTGTTCTGAATTATGAAGCCTCTGGTAGCAGTAACCCTGGTCTTGTGCTCCTGACAGTTGCCGCACAGTTCTTCTATATATTCTTCAGGCTTAGCCTCATAAGTTCCAGGAAAAACGAAGATGGTATCCCCATCTTTTGCCTGGTCAAATGCATACTGCAAATCCCTGAAAGGCTCATCTTTTGACCCGACTCCGATCTTCTTATCTTTGAGGTCATTCACATACCAGGTTCTATTTATCTGGGCTAAAGAGTTCGAGAATAAAACCAAAAGGAAAATAGAGACTATTAGAAACTTGAATGGATTTCTCATATTCTTCGTCTTTTTTTATTTTTGAAAAGCTACAGGCTACAAGCTCCCAGCTTATTTTGTAACTTCCAGAATTCTCTTGATTACCTTCTCGTCTTTCGGTAACAAATCAACTGAAGGAAGCCTTCTTACCAGCTCTTTCCAGATAGGGTCCTTTTCAAAAACCTCTTTAAAGATAGGCAGGGATTGGTCTACCCGGTTGTTGTTCACTAAGGCGGTTGCCTCCCAGAATTCCAACTCCACGTTTTCAGGATATAGTCTCCTTGCTTCAGCATACTCTTTCAGAGCGGTTTTCAGGTCTTTCTTTTCTAAAGCCAGGTCACCTAAATCTGAATGGTGGTAGGCTTCGGCAATTTTTACTAATCTTCTAAGCTCTTTTAAGGGCTCAGGATTATCCTCCACTCTCAAATCCAGGACCTTATCCTGCCAGGGCTTGCCAGAGGATTTACCTTTGACTATCAAAATTGCGGCAGATTGTTTTCCTCGGATATCTCCGCCTTGTGCTTGAGCCGCATCCAGGGCAGCGAGCATCCTCTCAGCCAAACTCCCTTTGGTATTCTCAAAGGCTTTGGACATTGCAGGCCAGACCTTATCATTCAACATCAGATTTGCCTGAACCGAATAGTTTTTCCCGACAATGTGCCCAGCAGCCGGTATGCACTTATCTCCAGTATGAGCTGCCACGTTTCCAGACGCATCAATCATCGCCACCTGGCGAACGGCATTATTCTTATCTCCGGCAAGCAGAGCTTTCAGGGCATCCTGGGCAGTCTTGCCTGCCCTCATCAAATCTAGGCCCAAAGGACCATAAGAGACATCCACCAAGGATTGGGTAGCCACAGCGCCAACCCCTGCCTCAGCCCAGGGGACCACAGGTCCAACTGAGAAATAATGAGACTGAACCGCAACCCCCATCTCGCCGGTTGAAGGGTCACGGGCAACGATGGAATAGGTATGGCAGGGATAAGATTTAAGTTCCTGGGCGTTCGAAAGAGCTACACATAAAAGTAGCATTAAAACTGTCAGGACGATTTTTTTGTGATTCATCTTTCCCTCCTTGAAATAAGGTTTTTATGTGAGGATATTTTATCGTTTCTAAAAGGGATTGTCAAGATAAAGTTGAGTTGAGAAATTGGTGAACCTTACGAGTCATTGCGAGCCCCCGTACGGGGGCGAAGCAATCCGTTTACTCTGAAGGGATTGCTGCGTCGTCCTACGGACTCCTCGCAATGACAGACTATGAGGGGTAATTAGCGTTAGCCCCACGTTGCCCGCAACGTGGGTGATCATATCTCGCAACCAGAAAAGGCGACTCGTGCCATTCTGAGTTCCACCGAAGGTGGGACGAAGAATCTCGCTTTCCGTGTCGCGGATTCTTCGCTTCGTTCAGAATGACAGGTATGGAATCTTTTCCATTTGACAATCTGGACTGCCAGGCGTTTATTATCTCTGTCGAAAAGTAAGAAGAAGAGCAATTTAGTCGATAAAATAAAAGAAATATAATCGGAGAAAAGACAATGTCCAAAAACTTCGCAATAACCGGAGTAGCAGGATATGTGGCGCCAAGGCATCTTAAGGCGATGAAAGAGACCGGTAACAGATTGGTCGCAGCAGTTGATCCGCATGATTCGGTGGGTCTTCTGGACAGTTACTTCGCAGATGTCAGCTTCTTCACCGAGTTCGAGAGATTTGACCGGCATATTGAAAAACTTCGCCGGCAGGGAGAGGACCAGCGTGTGCATTACGTCAGCATCTGCTCTCCTAATTATCTGCACGATGCTCACTGCCGTTTTGCCCTCAGGGTCGGTGCGGATGTTATCTGCGAAAAACCGGTTGTCTTAAACCCCTGGAATATCGATGCACTGCAGGAATTAGAGATGGAGAGCGGGAAAAGGATTTTCACGGTCCTGCAGTTACGGGTTCATCCGTCATTGATCGCACTCAAAGAAAAAGTACAGAAAGAGAAGTCAAGTTCCAAAAAAGAGATTATCCTTACATATATTACTTCCCGCGGTCTTTGGTACCTGATTTCCTGGAAAGGCCAGGTCGACAAATCCGGCGGCTTAGCCACAAACATCGGGATTCATTTCTTTGACCTTTTGCTCTGGCTATTCGGAAAAGTAGAAGGTTCCGAGGTACATCTTGCCACACCCACAAGAACCGCAGGTTATATGGAGCTTGAAAATGCCAGGGTAAAGTGGTTTTTGTCAATCGAGAAAAAAGATCTGCCGGAAGAGTGTAAAAGCAAAGGCAGAACAACATTCCGCTCGATCACCATTGACGGGCATGAAGTCGAATTCTCAGAAGGGTTCACCAATTTGCACACCATTGTTTATCGGGAAACCCTGACAGGCAGAGGATTTGGCCTGGATGATGCCAGACCTTCTGTGGTCTTAGCTCATGATATAAGAAATGCCAAGATAATCGGGGTTAACGAGAATTCACATCCGTTGGTAAGGAATCTCAAGTAGGTCGACCATGTCCGCCCTTCGATAAACTCAGGGCGATGTCTTCGACCCTGAGGCTCAGACCCGAAGGGAGCGAAGTCGAATCGAAGGACTGGTTGACATTTTATCTTAAAATCATTTTCAAGTAGTGACAATGCCTTAACACATATTCCATCTTATAAGTTTGGTCTTTAAGCGAATAGAAAATCGAATATTGAGTGATTGTCTTTCACATAAACTAATAGACAGAACCATGAATTAATTTTATTTTTCTGCTTTTTTGCCAAACAGTACGAAGTCCATTTGCTCTTTGCGTCCTTATCAATTCCATAAAGACCTACAACTGTGAAACCGAATGAGGCTTTTGTATTAAACAGCATACTGAAATTATGCATGTTATGGTCTTTTAAAGTATCTCGTATTACTCTCTCATATTGTTTTGCAAATTCTTCCCTAGAATCTCCACAAAAATCGAGCAATTTTGTTACAATTATTGTAAACCCTGGCCGTTTTGACAACTCTATATTATTAATAATCTTTCTGAATCCCATAGTAAATTGTTGACAAGGCTTTTTCTTTTCAGAAATACCACCTGCACTTTGATAATAATTATCTATTTCATCTGTGTATCCAGTAAGAGTAACACTAGTGAAGTCATCAAGTTCTCCTTCTTTGAAATAAAGATTCTCCTTAAGATAAAACCCAAAAATATCAAGTTCATCCATATTTTCAAATTGAGGGAATTCATTGATTCTAATCCTACTCTGGAGATAATGCAAAAACTGAGATGGAAATTCAATTAGCTCGCTAATCACTCTTAAATCATTCAAATAGACTGACCACGGCCATTCCTTACCGTCTAACAATCCAATTGCCTTAATAGAACTAAGATGAGTTGCCAAAATTCCAAATGAATCTAAAGTTACGTTAATCAGGAAAATATTTTTAAAAAACTTTTTATCACCTATTTTAACGAGAAGTTGATCTTTGGCATCATAAAAACATGGCGTGGCCTCAATATCAATGTAATCTTTTGCCCTTTTACATTGAGAGTATGCTCCAACAATTACTTCATTCACATCCCTCTTTATTCTCTCCACCCCTCCACGCTGAGCACTAATAGAAAGTGGGGCTGACTTTGCCTCTATAAGTAATAGATTTTGATCGTAAAGTATCAGCCCGTCTAACTCTACTCTTTTTTGTTCACCATTTTCTCTTATAGAGTAATATAAATTCTTATAAATTTTCGCTCCTGGTAGCATTTTCGCGAGATAATTAATACTTTTATTTTCTAAGTATGCTTTTCTAATAACTAAGTATTTTGAAGAATAATAATTTGAATCAGCCTCTCTAATTAGATTTTCTAATATCGGCTGGAGATTCTGAACGAGCAAATAAGAAACAAAGCAATAATACTTATTCTGGAATTTAATAATAGGTTTATAAAAAATAACTGATTCGTTTAACGGCCAACCTTCCCAGTTTTTTAATAGAAATTTATCATTTCTGTTATCACCATAAGAACAGCTAAGCAAATCCAATATCTGGGTAGGAACTTTTTTATTAGGCAGAATCTCGTATATCTTCTAGCTCAAGAAATTTGACTCTACTCTTTTTAACCTCAGGGAGTTCATTGAACTGCTCCCTAAAGTTATTGAAATTCTTCAATCTATTGAGATCTTTGTCACTTGTGAACTTAATGAATAAATCGTGTAAATCTTTTGCTTGGCATCTGTAAGCTTCTGCATGACTATTTAGGTTATTAGAAATCTGTTGAAAAACTTCTTTAACCACATTTATAAAATCTATTACCTCATACCCCCAATGTTTTTTAAAAAAATCATTAAGTGGCTGGAATAACTCTCTAGTGGTATCTAAATAATGATCTTGATAAGCTTTCCCTCTTACAACTAAATGTCTTAAAATTGATAGATATCTGAGCTTCTCCTCGATTTGCTCTCTTTTCTTCTCAGCAAATTCAAAACCAAAATATGTCCAAACATCTCTAATGATATTTCTTGCAGAGTCAATTACTTGTTGAGTAATCGAAGAAGTGAGTTTTTTAGGTTTCTCAGGATATTCATCACTTAGGGCTAAGTTTAGCGCAAATTCTATTAAAGGTTGGCCTTTAAAATTTCCATAAGAGTCCGTATCTTGATTATTAATTAGATTGTATGTAGTAACAGGTGACAAAAGTTCAAGTGAGTCATGCTGAGTCAAAAGACTCCTCAGTTCTTGAATCTCTCTATCAATTCTCGACTTTAGAGTTGGTTGTTCCTTTGCAATTTTCTTTAGAAATTCTTGATGATCTTTCTCATCCCAATGGCTACTCATTCGAATAAATCGACCCCTCCTCTCAATTCTCAGAGGCCCGAAATTCAGTATTTCAATATCATTTTGCTCTGGATTCTTTTTTTTATCAATAGGGAAATCATTCATGAGAGTGCATTGGAATGGAATAGCAGAGAGATTTTCTTTTCTAAAAGCAATTTATTAGTCATTAATGTTAGAGCTTTTAACGTAACTTTGAACTGCTCCGGTAATAAAAAACTGGAGGCGGTGGGAATCGAACCCACGTCCGAAGATAAGAACTAAAGGACTTCTACAGGCTTAGCTTAATCTTTTTTCCTTCCCGCTTTTGGCAGGAGGGGATTTCGCTCCGGGAAAGACCGACAAGCAGGTTTAACCCGGAACTATCCCGGTTTTGATTCGCCCTCTTCCCCCAGGAGATAGAAGAAGGCTATCCTGTTTTTCTCGACGCCTTAGCCCGAACCAACAGGCAGGCTCAGGTAAGACGAGCTACCTTTTATTAGGCAGCCAATGCATACGAGTATTCGTTTGCATTTAGATTTGTTCCCAATGGATTAACGAGGTTACTGGGTACCTCGGCCTGCTTTCCTTTACCCTTGATCCCCGTCGAAACCGATCGCCCCCAAGAAAGTGGCATAAGTCCTGTTAAAATATACGTATATCTGGAGAAAATACAACAGGAATTTTACAAGAATTTTCCAGTTTTGAGGGTAAGCAAGGTGTACTCCTGCTCCTGCTGGATGTTATCATCCAGCGTGAAAGCAAAGGAAGTTCAACGCATGACCCACCTTGTGGCAAGGTGGGGATACCGATATAAGGATAGGTGGCAATTATAGGGTGAATTGAGGATTGACTAATTTTGGAAATAAGTTATTATGTATCGATATGTGGTCACTTATTTACATCTCTGGACCAGGGTGGCTAAAGGAGGAGTTTTGTTAAAGTTTTTTAAGTTTTCCCTACTGGGATTCTGGATAGTTTTCTTATTTGCCGGACTGAGTCTGGCTCTGGCTCAGGTTACACCAGTTGGAGACTCTGTTGACCAGAAAATTGCCCAGCTTCAAAAGGAAATTGATGCTAAAGGGTATCACTGGATTGCGGGAAGGAACTGGACATCGGAGCTTTCAGATGAGGAGTTCGATAAGCTTTTAGGTTTTAAGCCACCAAAAGGGTATTATGAATGGCTGGAAAAACAGCCTAAGCTGAGGGCTAAAGCGGGCATGGAATTCCCCCCGGTTTTCGACTGGCGTGATTCGAGTATCGTAACCTCGGTTAAAAATCAAGGCTCCTGTGGGAGCTGCTGGGATTTTGCTGCAACTGGTGCCTTTGAGGCAGCCATAAAAAAACATGATGGAATAGCATATGATCTTTCCGAACAGCAGGTTCTATCCTGCAATGTATATGTGGAGGACGGATGTAATGGAGCCTGGGCTGAGACGGCCTATGAGCTTTTTCAAAGATATGGAGCGGTGTTAGAATCCTGTATGCCTTATCAGGCAAGTGATGGCGTGCCCTGTTCTCAAGACCAATGTCAAATAGTAGCTAAGCTCAAAGGCTGGCAATACGTAGAAAATGATGTTAACGCAATTAAGACTGCACTTCTTACAGGACCAGTATATAGCGGCTTTTCCGTTTATCACGATTTTGACTCTTATTCGAGCGGATGTTACCAGCATACCTCTGGTTACTATCGGGGCGAGCACGCCATAGTAATCGTTGGCTGGGATGATAACTCCTGCGGCACTGGCCAGGGTGCCTGGATCTGTAAAAATAGCTGGGGCGCAAACTGGGGCGGACTGGGTGGATACTTTTATATCAAATGGGGAGATTGTGGCATAGGCAGAAGCACAGTCCTTCCGATTTATCCTCCTGACCCGGTGAATTTGGCTTACGAGTCACATCAGGCTACAGAGTCAGCCGGAGATGGGGATGGAATACTGGATCCAGGCGAAACTATCAAGCTATCAGTTGACCTCAAAAACAGCGGACCGAGTACTGCCACAGGGGTTTCTGCTACATTATCAATTTCCACTCCAGGGATCAATATAACCGGCTCTTCTGGCACTTTTCCTGCAATTGCCCCTGGAGCAACCCAGATTTCAGATTCACCCGGGTTCAGTTTTCAGATCGATCCCTCAGTTCAGCCCGGAACCAGAGCAGATTTCAATTTAGCGATTAGCTCTGACCAGGGCAGTTTCACCGGCACTCTATTTACCCTGATAGGGAAGATGGACACTGTCTTTTTCGATAATATGGAGGGGACTGATAACGGCTGGACACATGGTTTTGTCACCCTTTTGGACGACTGGCAGCACGGAACGCCTCTGGGCGGTAGCAGAACCGACCCTAAGTCTGCTTTCTCCGGAACAAAGATCTGGGCAAATAATCTGAACGACAATTATCCTGACCAGGTGGAAAATTATCTCCTCTCTCCAGTGATCAATTGCGGAAGATATACCAAGACCAGACTGCAATTTCATAGGTGGCTCTCTGTAGAGAAAGCGATCTGGGATACTGCCCAGGTTTCACTCAATGGAAATCTACTCTGGCAAAATGACTCAACCACTGATAATCTGGATATGAAATGGGTGCTTCAGGACTTCGATATCTCCTCAATTGCAGACACTAACTTTTCGGTTCAGCTCAAATACCGGCTCAGGTCAGATGAAGGGCTGCATTTGGGAGGCTGGAACATAGACGACGTCCTCATCCTGGGAATAGCCAGATACAAACGCGGGGATGTCAACGGGGATAACAATATCAGCGTGGCAGATGTAATCTATTTAATAAACTATCTTTTTAAAGGAGGAAATCCTCCCGATCCACTGGAAGCCGGAGATGCCAACTGTGATGGCAATTCAACCGTCTCAGACGTGATCTTCCTGATAAACTATCTGTTTAAAGGCGGACCAGCTCCAGCCTGCTAAACTCAAGTGTCAAGTTTTGGTAGGGGCACGGCACGCCGTGCCCCTACATTTTTATTTCCAGAAAAATCAGTTGACAAATATCTGTAAATAATTTAATTAGACGAGTTGAGCAAGGCAAGAAGCTACAACTAACGAATAGCTAATCAAGGAGAAAATATGAACAAAAGACAAATCTTTAAGGTAAGCATAGTTTCTTTTTTACTCTTGATCTTGATTCCGTTCTTTTCTCTTCCGGCTCAGGAACTCAAACTGGACATAAAGAAAAATGTCCTGGATAACGGGCTTACCATTTTGACCTGCGAGGATAAATCCGCACCCACTATTTCTTATATGACCTTTATAAATGCCGGCTCGCGTGAGGAAAAACCGGGAACTACCGGATTGGCTCACATCTTCGAGCATATGATGTTCCGGGGAACCAAAGAATATCCGGACTATGATAAAGCGGTTACCTCTTTTGGAGCTAATACCAATGCCTCGACTGGCGAGGATTATACCTCTTATTTTGTGAACGTGAAAAAAGATTATCTGGAGAAAATAATCCCGATCGAGGCAGACCGGGTAAGGAATCTAGCCTTTACCAATGAGGCTTTCCGAATGGAGATGGGTCCGGTCAAGGAGGAAAGGAGAAGGGGTGTGGTGGATGACCCGGACGGTTTCATCTGGGATGAGCTGGTCCAGACCGCTTACCAGGTGCATCCTTATCACCATCCGGTAATAGGTTTTGAGGAAGACCTGGAGAAAAATATCCAGGTTCAGGATGGGCTGGATTTCAAAAAGAATTTCTATTCTCCTGGATATACCGCCATCGTCGTAACCGGCAATTTCGATACTCCAAAAGTCCTGGAAGTAATCAAAAAGTATTATGGGGACTGGCAAAAGACTCCTCCTCCTGATCTCAAGATACCGGCTGAGCCGAAGCAGACAAAGGAGAGGGTGAAAAATTACGTGTGGAAGGATTCTGAGATCTCTCCCAAGCTTTTGATCGCTTTTCACGGGCCAAATTTTGAGATAAAAGATGACGATTATTGTGCGCTGGAGCTTGCAGCCCGGGTTCTGTTTATGTCTTCAGGCAGGCTCACTAAAAAGCTTTACAATGACCTACAGCTGGTCGAATATATCTCCGGCGGAATGGGAGATAGAAAGGATCCGGGGCTTTTCGAGATCAGCACCTCTTTAAAAAGGGGAAAATCGATAGATGAGGTGAAACCCCTGATCTTAGAGGAGCTGGAAAAACTGAAAAATGAGCCGGTCTCGGAAAGAGAGCTGGAAAAAGCCAAAAACTCCGTAAAGGCTGAGATGATCTACCGGATGGATAACCCGCTCTCAGTTGCTTATACTATTGGGCATTTTCAGATAGAAGGCGGCGATTACAATCTGCTTTTCGAGATTCAGAAGAAATACTCGGAAGTGAATCCGGGGATGATTCAACAGGTGGCAAAGAAATATTTCAGTCCCGAGAACAGGACTGTGCTTACCTTATTACCCAAGAAGTAGCTTAACTTTCTCAAAAAATAGATGGAGGAATAAAGATGAGAAATACAGGTCTGAAAATCATACTCTTAAGTTTGATTTGTCTTTTACTGGTCTTTTCAATTGATTGCGGCAAGACCCAGAAGCTCAAAATCATTCAGGTGAAAAAGACCGAGATACCGGTGGTTCATTTCCGGGTGATGGTTTTCTCCGGCTCGGCTGATGACCAGAAAGGGAAAGAAGGTTTAGCTTATTTTGCTTCTTCTATGTTGAAAAAAGGTACCCAGTCTTATTCCCGGGAACAGTTAGAAGAGCTTTTGGATTTCCTGAGCGCCAGGATAGATGTCAGCGTGGACAAACAGGTAATCGTGGTGAGCGGGACGACCTTAAAGGAAAATTTAGACAAATTTTACCCGCTCTTCACTGAGGTCCTTTTGAAACCCTCTTTTCCTCAGGAGGAGATAGAAAAACAGAAAAAAGAACAGGAAGATGGGGTCAATATGCTTCTGCAGGATGATGGGGAATTAGTAAAGGAGTGCCTGCAGGATTATATCTACAAAGACCATCCTTACGGACACCCGGTGGTGGGAAGTTTATCATCGATCAAGGGTTTTACCAGGCAGGACGTTCAGGATTTCTATGACACTCATTTTTTAAAGGATAATCTGGTTATCGGCTTAGCCGGAGATATTGATGAAAACTTGGGGGAAAAGGTAAGAAAAGACTTCTCCACTTTAAAAGAAGGGAAAGTGGTTCATCCAGAGGGAACTGTTCAACCTCTTAAGGGTAGAAAACTTCTCTTGGTTGAAAAAGAGGGCAGGGGCCAGACCCAGTTCTGTTTTGGTCATCCGGTTAGTTTCACGCGAAAAGATGAAAAAATGTTTTTCCCTTTGTATGTCGCAAATACCTACTTTGGCAAACATAGAGAATCTTTCGGAGTCTTATTTCAGACAGTCCGCACCGCACACGGGTTGAGCTACGGCGCTTACAGCTATATGGAGTATTTCAGGCAGGCAGGCTGGTCTAATTTAACCTCGCCCAATATTCCGCGCCGGGAGCAGTATTTCAGCATCTGGACTTATCCCAAGAGCATAAACGGTAAATTCACTATGAAATTGGTCTTGAAAGATTTGACTGATTTAGTAGAAGCTGGAGTTCCCAAAGAGGAGTTGGAAAGATATAAGAATTTCGAGATCAACCATTTCCCTTTTGAGATTCAGACCCCCCAGAGGAAATTAGGGCTCCTTTTGGATGAGGAGTTTTATGGTAATTATGGTTTTGTGGACAACTTCGAAAAAAACGTTAAAGGGGTAAGCTCGGACCAGGTTAATTCAGACCTTATGAAGTATATTTTCCCGGATGATATTGCGATAGTGGCAATTGTCAGCAATGCAGAAGATTTCAAAAAAGAGCTTTTCTCAGATCAGACTGTGATTGAATACCCCTCAGGCGTAGATGCTGCATCTTTAAAAGAAGGGGACGATAAGATCAAAGCTTTTGATCTTAAAATCAAGCCCGAGGATGTATCCGTGGTTAAAGTTTCAGAGCTTTTTAGGTAGATTCATATAAGATTTTCTTAGCTGAAAGGGCAGGGTCAGCCTGCCCTTACTTATTTATAAATCGTTCTTTCAGTAATTCTTTGCTAAAGAAGAGGTGGGTCCCTGCATTATTCGTCAGTAGGGGCTTGATTTATCAAGCCTTTTGATGCTGCGGGGCTGGGAGCCCCGCCTACGGGTTCAAGGGTTTTGAATTTCGTCCTGAAAAACGGACCAGGAGCAAGCACCCGTAGGGTAGGATAAGACGGGCAACCTTGCCCGTCCAATTCGTCAAAGGAATCTCTTGACATTTATAGGTTCTAAATAGAATAGTATAGGAAACAGGATTGAGCAAGTATGAATGAGCTCCTGCACAAAAAAGAGCTAAATGAACTTACTATCCCCGAAATGCTAAAGAGGAGCGCACACCTTTTTGGTGATTCTATCGCCTTATCAACTTGGAAGAATGACGAATTCTGTTCACTGACCTACGCTGAGCTTGAAAATAAGGTTGCTCTTTTTGCCAGGGGTCTAAAAGGCTCAGGGATAACTAAAAACGACAGGGTGGGGATAGTTTCCGAGAACAGGCCTGAGTGGGGGATATCTTATTTAGGGATTTTAGGAGCTGGAGGAATTGTAGTTCCCTTAGATCCGTTGCTGAAGTGCTCGGAGATGGAAGCCTTGATTCGAGATTCAGGAATGAAGGGTCTGGTTACCTCAGGTAGATTCATGTTCGACATTCTCGGAATCAAAAAGAAGTTGTCGGGACTTGATTTTCTGGTTTGTATGGATGAGAAAAAGGGAAACGGGATATTTTCATTTTCCGAGATTCTGGATAAAGGCAAGCAGAATAAATCTGAATTGACTGAAGTTTCTCCTGAAGATACCGCAGTCATAATCTATACTTCTGGTACAACCGGAAAGTCCAAAGGTGTGATGCTTTCTCATAAGAACATAATGTCCGATGTCTGGGGAACAAAAAAAGCTTTAGCGCTTTATCCCGAAGACAATTTCCTCTCTCTACTTCCCTTGCATCATACCTTTGAATGCACAGCCGGATTTCTAATACCTCTTTCCGGTGGCTCCAGAGTAACCTATGCCCGCAGTTTAAAATCCAAAGAGATTTTGGAGGATGTAAAGAACAGCGGAGTCACAATAATTCTTGGGGTTCCACTTTTGTATGAGAAGCTTTTCACTGGCTTGAGGAAAAATATCCAGAAAAAGTCCTTTCTAACCCGGACTTTTTTTAACCTGAGCTTTAATTTAACGAAAACCGTTAAGAAATTATCTGGAAGAAACCTGGGGAAATATGTCTTCAAAAACTTAAGGGAGAAAGCCGGGCTTTCCAGTTTGAGAATCTTAATCTGCGGGGCAGCTCCTCTTCCCTCTATAATACCTGAATGCTTTGACCTTTTAGGGATTAAATTCCTTCAGGGTTACGGTCTGACTGAGACCTCACCGGTTCTTACTTTAAATCCATACGACAAGCCCAAGTATTCATCAGTTGGGTTGCCGATTCCGGGAGCCGAAATTAAAATTTTTGAGCCGGATAAGGATGGGGTTGGTGAGATTTTAGCTAAAGGGAATATGGTGATGAAAGGGTATTATAATAATCCTGAGGAAACTGAAAAGGTTTTGAAAAATGGCTGGCTTTATACTGGGGATTTAGGCTGGAAAGATAAGGATGGGTATTTTTATATAGTAGGACGTAGAAAGAATGTTATCGTTTCCAGCGCAGGAAAGAATATCTATCCGGAGGAAATCGAAAATCAGCTAATCCAGTCCCCTTGTATTTTAGAAGCTTTAGTTTTAGGAAAGAAAGTGTCTGGTGGTGAAGAGGTAGAGGCAGTAGTTGTGCCGAATCTGGAATATATTCAACAGCTACAGGGTGACAAGATTCCAGATGAGGAGAATCTGAGGCTTTTGATGAAACAGGAAATTGAAAAATGTTGTGAGGGGATTGCAGATTACAAAAGGGTAAAACATTTCCAGATCAGGAAAGAAGAGTTCGAGAAGACCTCGACAAGGAAGATAAAGAGATTTTTGTTTAAACAGATATAGCGGTAGGATAGACTTTCAGTCTGTCCCTTGCTCTCTTGCTCCCGCTGGATGTTATCATCCAGCGGAAAAGATAACGGGGATGATAACATCCCCGTTGAGCTAGAATCAAATATGTAACATCCTCACTCACGTGGGGACGGTCGAGCGGTAGAGACGCATGGCCATGCGTCTCTACGTTCCTATGGGTTCACCCGATCAGTAGAACAGACATTTTTGTCTGTTCTAAATGGTCAGACAGGAATGTCTGACCTACCGATAGCGTTTTTTGTAGGGGCGTTTAATTAAACGCCCCTACACTTAAATCAAACTTTTCAGCTTGAAAGAAACCTCTCTTGATTTATCGTCTTTTTTCAACTGTAATTTTATCTTAGTCCCGTCTTTGCCTGACAGAAGGTCTCTCAACTGGCTCAGGGAATATTTGACAACCGGCTCGCCGTTTAAAGAGATTATCTCTTCACCCGGCTCTATCTTAATCTTTTCTGCAGGAGAGCCGGCGTAAATCCTCTGAATCAGAAACTTCCCATCCTTCGAGAGTATCATCAGCCCGCTTTTATCGAACTCATCTTTCTGGTTAAAATATTCATTCTTCTCCAGGATTACCTTTTTGTTCTCATAGTCGAAAATCACCTTAAATCTCTTTAAAATTGCACCACCTATGTTTCCCTGAGTTTTCTCGCTCTTGAAAGCTCCCTCTTCTGCTAAGCTTAAGCCGGTTATTGGCTCTTTAATTGTAAAATTTCCGATCTGTATCGCTTTTATTCTGGTCTGCAAGGATTTGGTCTCCCCTCCGATCCCTGCTCCCCCAAAAGCCTCGATGGCATCAGGATATCTTTTCAAAAAACCGTTTTCCTTTACAAAAGGCGCGTGCAGGTCCAGACTTTTTCTGGAGCCAGTATCCAGAGTGAACATCCCCTCATATTTTCCATCCACAGTCGCTTTTAGGTGCGGGGTGTTTCCGTAAAGCTCGATCTCCAAACTCTCGCCTTTTCCGGCATAATTGAAGGACTTGGGGTCATAAAAAGTCAGTTTGCTGTTCTGATAATCTATCTCGAAAACAAACCGGCTCAAAAAATCGTAACCTAAAATCCCGTCCATCTCCCTGCCTTCATAAATATTCATCGGGCTTAAATTTAAACTGACGATCTTCTGCTGGGACATCTTAAGGTCACCTAACTGCAGAGACTGAAGCTCTAAAATTCCGGCATCCTCGGACCCGCCTACCCCTTTGGCTTCGAATTTACCGGTTATCTCCAGGCCTATATTTTTGGCAAAGGTCAAATCTATGCAGGAAGCACCAGCACCGGTATCCAGGAGAAAATAGGCTGGATATGTGCTGTTGACCAGAACCTGGATGTAAATGTGGTTATTGGCTAATTCAAAAGGAACAGTGGTTTTTCCGTCCGGAGTGGAGAACGCATAATCTTTTACCTTCTCCTGAGACATCTGGAAAACCGATGGATCGACTGCAACATTGAATTTTACCTCAGTGATAGTCACGTCTGTATCATACTGGGGCTTACCCGTGGTGGTATGCGAATGAAAGGGGATTTTTATTCCCTGGATTTCACGATAGTCCGTAAGATAAGTAGTAGCCACATCTATATCCATCTTCTGCTGGTATTTATCCAATAGATAGGTGTCCTTGTTTATGAAGAGCTTGCGAGGCTCACCTCCTTCGGGTTTTATCTCCACAACATAGTATTGTCCCAGACTGTCCTTTTCATCACCTAAGTAAGTCAGGTCCCTTCTATATTCATCCGGGAAAAAATAAAGGAAGTTTCCGAAATAGTTTTCAGTCCAGGCAAATGACTTCTCAATTTTTTCCAACTCCCTTATTTTTCCGTTCTGGTCTTTGGTCCAGTAAGTGTTTCCGTCTGTGCCGGAGCTAACTTGAAGTATCTTAAAATCCACATCCTGACGGGATAGATTAGGAAACTCCGAGTAAGAAGTAAACTCACCCTGCAGCCCTCCTGTGCTGACAGTTCCTTTCACGTAGGTGGTTTTTACCTGCAGAAGGTTGTCCTTTCCTCCTATTGCTTCAAGATGTTTGGTGAGGATCTCCTCTGCCGGCATTACCTGACTGAAAGCACACAGTATAAAAGCCAGCAGGACTGCCAGAGATAAACTTATCCTTTTTCTCATAACAACTCCCGGTTTAAGGTTGAGTTAATAATACTATAAAAACTACGCTGAGAAAAGCAAAAAAGTTCCAGAAATTTCTTAATTCACTCTCGGTAATTCCGCCTTGTCCTCTAAACGGGACAAATGAATCATTGAGAAGGGTATAATCCTTTGTCCTTCCTAAAGAGAGGGCAAGAGAGAGGTTTTCCGTCGGGTCAGGGGACCCGACGGGCACGTAGGGAAAAGTTCCAGAAATTCTTTTTGTAGGGACAGAACAGTGTTCTGTCCAATTAGGGAGTGGAGCACAACTACAGCCCGTGCCAGAATTGTTATTCTGAGCCCAAAGGGCGAAGAATCTATTAAATTTGAGCGCAAGGAAGATTCTTCGGTCGTCCATCTGGACTCCCCTAGAATGACAGTTTTCAATATCTCCATTGACAATAAAACAAAAAATCGTTTATTATATCCGTATATTCGAATATACGTATATATTTCTGGGGAATTATGCAGAGACAAACTAAGATGATTAAAGCTTTGGGGGATGAGACCAGGCTTCGGATTTTGAAGCTTCTCTTGAGAAAAGAACTCTGTGTTTGTGAGTTAGAGGCTGCGCTGAACCTGCCTCAGTCCAAAGTCTCCAGACACCTTACGGTTCTTCGCTCAGTAGGCCTGGTAGAGGATAGAAGAGAGGGCACCTGGATTTTTTACTCCCTGTTCAAACCCAGAGATGATTTTGAGAAAGCGGTCTGGCTGATTGTAAAAAATGCTCTTGCTGATAACGATCTGGTTAAGGAAGATGAGAAAAGGCTGAAGAAAAAACTTTCTCAGGTTTATGCTTATAAGTGCAGTTAACTCTCGCTAAATATTGGAGTCGTTAAATGTCCCAAGGAGGCAAAAAACTTTCGTTCTTGACTAGATTTCTAACTCTGTGGATATTCTCCGCGATGTTCGCAGGGGTGGGGATAGGCTATTTTGCACCGGATATAACTAAATTCATTGCTGGTTTACAGGTAGGAACCACCTCTATTCCCATAGCCATCGGTTTAATCCTGATGATGTATCCTCCGTTGGCAAAAGTGAGATATGAGGAGCTGGGCAAGGTCTTCAAAGATATTAAAGTAGTGACTTTATCACTTATCCAGAACTGGGTCATAGGTCCGATTCTGATGTTTTTTCTGGCTATCCTTTTTTTGCGCAATCAGCCTCATCTGATGTATGGAGTTATCCTCATCGGGCTGGCACGCTGCATCGCGATGGTGATCGTATGGAATCAACTGGCTGGAGGGGATACAGAGTATGCTGCAGCCCTGGTTGGTTTGAACTCACTTTTTCAGGTCTTTTTCTATTCCATTTATGCTTACCTTTTCATAACCATTCTTCCCAAATTGTTTGGAGTGGCAGAGGGGATTGCAGTAAATGTAACCATAGGGCAGATTGCCAGAAGCGTGTTTGTCTACCTGGGTGTACCTTTCATCGCGGGAATAATCACCCGCTTTGCCTTGATAAAAGCAAAAAACAAAAGCTGGTATGAAGAAAAATTTATCCCTAAAATTTCTCCTGTAACCCTGATTGCCCTGCTCTTCACCATCATCATTATGTTTTCCCTTAAAGGAAATTATATTGTTCAGCTTCCTTTAGATGTGGTCAAAGTGGCTATTCCCCTGGTCATTTACTTCCTGCTTATGTTCTTTGTCAGTTTCTATATGTCTTACAAACTTGGAGTCAATTATCCAAAGACGACAGCGCTTTCCTTTACCGCTGCCAGCAACAATTTTGAATTAGCCATTGCGGTGGCAGTTGCAGTATTCGGCATAAACTCCGAAGAGGCTTTCGCCACCGTGATCGGGCCTCTGTTAGAGGTTCCGGTTCTGATAAGTCTGGTGAATGTAGCTTTAAGATTTAGAACAAAATACTTCAAAGCGGAAGAGCAAACTTAAGAGACGAAACCTTTAAGTTCGTGCAGGAATTGGAATTCCTGCACGGGCGTGGTTCGGGAAATCCAATTCCCGAACCAACTCGAATATTTCACAAGCGTAGAGACGCATTGAATGCGTCTCCCTAAGGATGAAAGATGAAACCAAAGATTTTATTTGTATGCATTGAGAACTCCTGCCGGAGCCAGATGGCTGAAGGGTTTGCTAAATTCTATGGCGAAGATAGAGTAGAGGTCTTCAGCGCCGGCTCAAATCCCTCTGGAAAGGTCGACCAGATAGCAATAGAAGTTATGAAAGAGAAGGGTATTGATATCTCCAACCAAAAGTCAAAAGGGTTCAAGGAGTTACCCTTTAATGATTTTGACTATGTGATAACTATGGGATGTGGAGATGTGTGTCCTTTTGTGCCGGCAAAGGAAAGAATTGAATGGGAGATCGAAGACCCTA
The DNA here is from genome assembly GCA_022865345.1 of Candidatus Zixiibacteriota bacterium. NCBI lineage: Bacteria > Pseudomonadati > Candidatus Zixiibacteriota > Candidatus Zixiibacteriota bacterium. The sequence continues at coordinate 15,589 of JALHSU010000162.1, read as the reverse complement.
AAGGAAAAGCAAAAGAAAAGTTCAGAGAGGTAAGAGATAAGATAGAAAAGAATATAAAAGAATTCTTGAGCAAGTTAAAGCAAAGTTGAAAATTTTAGAATCTCGCTCGCTGGTGCGGGAATTCCAATTCCCGCACCAACTTTAAAAAAAAACTCTAAATAAAATAATCAATTAGACAAACACCAAAATTCTAATGGCGTATTTAATGTAATTATGAGCATAAATGCATATAAACAGGTGTTCAAAATGGTCGATGAAAAAGTCTTGTTACTGGAAAGCGATTTCCTGAAGGTCGTCTCCCAGCCCACCCGGCTTAGGATTTTGTATTTTTTGAGAAAAGGAGAGAAATGCGCTTGTGAGATCATCCCTGAAATAGGGGAAGACCAGTCTAACATTTCCAGACATCTGAATCACTTGAAAGATGCAGGCATCTTAGATTCGCGCAGAGAGGGGGTTTCGGTTTATTACCGAATTAATGATAAAAGAGTATTTGATCTACTTAATTTAGTGGATGAGATCATTAGGACACAAGTGAAAGAGAAAGCCAGAACGGTTAAGGTTATTTAGATAGGAGATTAGCATGGGTTTAGTGGAAGTCTTGAATGGTGGAGTGAAAGCATTAATTGAATATCTTTCCGCCCATGTTCTGACCTGTCTGGTTCCGGCATTTTTCATCGCTGGCGCGATTGCAGTTTTTGTCTCTCAGGCCGCGGTGATGAAATATTTCGGAGCTCAGGCGAAAAAGGTTTTAGCTTACAGTGTCGCTTCAGTTTCTGGTACGATCCTGGCGGTATGCTCCTGCACTATCTTGCCACTTTTTGCAGGAATACATAAAAGAGGTGCAGGTTTAGGTCCGGCTATTGCTTTTCTATATTCTGGTCCGGCAATTAATATCTTGGCTATCGTTTATACTGCCAGGCTTTTAGGATTTGATCTGGGAATTGCCAGGGCAGTTGGAGCTATATCTTTTTCAATTATAATCGGGTTGATTATGGCTTTTATCTGGAGAAAAGAGGAGTTAGAAAAAGAAAAGAATGCTCAGGAATTAATCCTACCCCAAAGCGAGAAACCCAAACATGAGGGGGTCACTATTCTATATTTTGCAGTTTTAGTGGGGATTCTTATCTTCGGTGCGGCAAAAAAGTGGCTGGTTACTGGAATCCTTTTGCTCGCTTTACTTTTAATCCTCTATCGTTGGTTCAAAAAAAATGAGCTTAAAGATTGGCTCTATCAAACCTGGGATTTAGGGAAAAAGATTTTTCCAATTCTGCTGGTTGGGGTCTTCATTGCCGGGATGATAAAGGTTTTATTACCGCAACAGATAGTAGAACATTTGGTCGGCGGGAATGGATTAAGGGCGAATTTCATAGCTTCAGTCTTCGGCGCCTTTATGTATTTCTCGACTTTAACTGAGGTCCCCATAATCCGTGCCTTGATAGATTTAGGAATGGGCAGAGGTCCTGCTCTGGCTTTACTTTTAGCCGGTCCATCCTTGAGCCTTCCCAGTATGATTGTGTTAATCGGGATTATGGGGTGGAGGAAAACAGGGGCTTACATTATCTTAGTAGTGATAATGGCAACTATAACCGGAATGGTATTCGGAGCGTTATTTTAGAAGATGATTAAGAAAAGCTCAGTCCTCTGTCTCGTTTGCATCATGCTGTTTTTGCTAATGTGGACGAGCAGTTACAGTCAAAACAAGAAATCATCTGGTCCTGTTCAGAAAAAGGTCGATAGCCCAGGCAAAGAAACTGTAGATTCCACTTTTGATTTTGACAGCCTGTTGATCATTCATTTTCATCCCACAGCTCAATGTTCTTGTTGCATAAATGTTGGCAACTTTTCAAAAAAAGGATTAGAAAAACTTTATTCAAAGCCCTATAAAAACGGACGCATTATTTTCAAGGAATGCAATATAGATGAAGATTCTTCAACTGCCGGGAAATACAAAATATTCGGGTCTGCCTTAGGTTTTAAAAAGGTATTTAAAGAGAAAGAGGAGTTTAAAGAGATCGAATCCGTATGGGAATTTTGTGAAGAGGAAGAGAAATTCCTGATTAATTTTCAGAAGGAGCTTAATAGTTTTATTGCCGGTAAAAAAGAGGAGGGGGTAAAGAAGGCTACAAAATAGTTTAATGATAGTCTAAAAGGAGGTCATAAAATGAAGATCGAAGTTTTAGGTCCGGGATGTGCAAAATGCGAGAAGATCTATGAAATCGTAGAGAGGACTTTAAAAGAGTTAGGCAAAGAAGCTGAGTTATCAAAGATCAAGGATATAAAATCTATTATGCAGTATGGAATCCTTTTGACCCCGGCTCTGGTTATCAACGGAAAGGTATTATGTTCTGGCAGGGTACCAGGATTGGCAGAAATTAAAGAATGGTTGAGTAAGGAATAGTAAAGCTAACTTCAGCTCGGAAAGGTTATGAATAATATCCTCAAATTATTGATTATTTTAGCAATTGTTTTTTTAATTGCAGGTTTAATTATCTTTCAAGGAAGAGATAAGGCATCTTTTAAGGAGGGGGAGACTTCGTCTTCCGAGAAAATTTCTACGAATAAAGACAGTTTAGACGTAATAGCTAAAAATTTACCAGTTCTTATCGATTTAGGCAGGGGGACCTGTAAAGCCTGCAAAATGATGCTGCCGATATTACAGGAATTACAGGAGGAATATAAAGGAAGAGCTATCATCCAGATTATAGATATTCGTTACGACCCAGAACCGGCAAGGTTCTATAAAATAAGATTAATCCCCACCCAGATATTCTTCGATGCTTCTGGCAAAGAAATTTATAGGCATGAAGGGTTTATGGATAAACTCTCAATTGAACAAAAGCTTCAGGAGATCGGGGTTAAATAAATGGAACATATTCTAGGAAATATATCCTCAGCAATAAATAACACCCCAGCCTTGGCTTATATCTTGATCTTCTTGGGCGGGATTTTGTCAGCCTCCAGCCCTTGTGTTCTGGCGATAATACCCCTGGTGATCGGATTTGTGGGAGGCTATTCTGAAGGAAACAAAAAGAAAGCCCTGCTTTATTCTTTGACTTTTGCCTTAGGTTTATCCATTACTTTTACCATATTAGGGGCTATCGCCTCCCTCTTAGGAAAGCTTTTTGGAGATGTGGGGAAGTTATGGTATTACCTGGCCGCGGGAGTGGCTTTGGTTATGGGGTTATATTTACTGGGTGTTATTAAAATCCCGTTTCCTAAAACTGTGGAGATGAAAACTAAACATAAAGGGATTTTAGGTGCTTTCCTTTTAGGGCTTCTTTTCGGAATGGTTTCCTCCCCTTGCGCTACCCCGGTCTTAGCCGTCATTTTAGCTCTCGTAGCCACAAAGGCGAAGATAGTATATGGTATCTCCCTTCTTTTCGTTTATGCCCTTGGACACTGTGCTTTGATAATTCTGGCCGGGGTATCAACTGGCTTTGTGGAGAGCTTTGCCCAATCCAGAGGGATAACAAATTTCTCAAATACAGCTAAAAAGATAAGCGGATTATTGATAATCTTCGCGGGTTTTTATATTCTATGGATTAATCTCTAAAATAAGACAGGAGCGTTCGCAAAAAACGATTGACAAAATGATTGTTTCAGTTATAATTCTATCAAGGAGTTAAGGAGGCAGATTGAGATTAAGAAGTTCTTTTTTACTCATAGCGGTTATATTTGCAGTTCATCCTTTTTCTCAGGCTGGGACTCCGAGGATCGAATTTTCCGAGAGGGTGTGGGATTTTGGAAGGGTCCCCCAGCAGTCCACAGTCTCTCATACCTTCTGGATTAAAAATGTCGGGACTGACACCCTTAAAGGAATCAGCGCCCGGGTCCCCTGACACTGTACCCAGGCTCCACTTAAAAAGACGGAGCTGGCTATCGGCGATAGCACTGAGTTAGAGATAAGTTACTCTACCGGAGCGGCAATGACCCCGGAGACGAAATCTGTCACGGTGAGCTCCAGCGATACTGTTTCCGGCTTCAACCGGCTGGAGATAACGGCAGACGTAAAGCCTAAGCCGGATACCCTGCTGGATATAAGCTATGCACCATACAGTTTAGAATTCAAAGAGAAGAAAAAAGGGAAATTTGAGGAGATGAAAGTTGAGTTTACAAATAAGGGACAGAAAGAATTCAGGCTTAAAGTTATTGATTATCCCAAGAGGTTTTTTGAGGCGCAATTAAGTAAGGAAACCCTTATGCCGGGAAAGACAGTAGAACTGAAAGTGAAGCCTGCGAAAACTCTTCCAGCAGGAACGGTCAAAAAATCGATTACCTTACAGGTGAGCGGGGAAAAGGAGTTCAGGATAACCATTCCGGTGAAAACTGGAGGTAGCTAAAAGGCGTCCTCGTCTTAGGTTAGGTTTTACAAACTTATCGGTTAGATTGTCGTGAACTACACGTAAAATGACCCGATCAAAGTATTCATGGAGGAGGCTCATGAAAGCGATTGTATACACAAAATACGGACCACCGGATGTTCTTGAATTAAAAGAGGAAGAAAAACCTACTCCCAAGGAGGATGAAGTACTGGTAAAAGTTCATGCGGCATCCGTGAATGCAGGTGACTGGCATATCCTGAGAGGTAAACCGCTCTTGATTCGCCTAATGGGCTTTGGGCTTCTAAAACCAAAAAACAAGATACTCGGATCTGACATTGCGGGGCGGGTTGAAGCGGTTGGCAGAAACGTAAAGCAGTTTCAGCCAGATGATGAGGTATTCGGGAACATATCCGATTGTGGTTGGGGTGGTTTTGCCGAGTATGTATGTGCCCGTGAAAATGCATTGGCGTTGAAACCAGCCAATATATCGTTCGAGGAAGCAGCGGCCGTACCTATGGCGGCAATCACCGCCCTGCAGGGTCTTCGCGATAAAGGACAGATTCAGCCAGGGCAAAAGGTTTTGATTAATGGCGCATCTGGTGGTGTTGGTACGTTTGCGGTGCAGATTGCCAAATCGTTCGGGGCTGAAGTGACTGGCGTGTGCAGCACGAGGAATTTGGACATGGTGCGCTCGATTGGGGCAGACCAGGTCATTGATTACACCAGGGAAGATTTCACCCAAAGTGGGCAGCGTTATGACCTGATTCTTGCTGCTAACGGATATCATTCGATTTCAGATTACAAGCGTGCATTAAGTCCCAAGGGAACTTATGTCATGACCGGAGGTTCGTTGGCTCAAATGTTCCAAGCTATGCTCCTAGGACCATGGATTTCAATGACCGGGAGTAAGAAAATGGGTAGCCTGATGTCGAAACCAAACCAAAAAGATTTGGTTTTTATGAAAGAGCTTCTTAAAGCCGGCAAAGTAAAACCCGTTATAGATAGACGTTACACGTTAAGTGAGGTTCCTGAAGCTCTCCGGTATCTTGAAGAAGAACACGCCCGAGGAAAAATAATAATAACTTTGGAACATAATAACAAAACCTAACAAAGCGCTGCACCCGACCGCTATTCCGCTGCGCTTCATAGCGGCAGGTGAGCTTGGTCGTTAAGATGAAAAAATCATAAAAACTCCCCTTAAATCGCAGATTATTAGTTAATGATTTTGAGTGAAATCTTCGTAAATATAAAAAAGGGTTTTTCCTTTTCTTAAGGAGGTGAAGATGAGAAAAGAAAGGTTTTTGCTCACGGCGATATTTCTGATCCTTGTTCTGGCTCTAGCACAGACTGGGCTGGAAGCAGGTAAAGCAAAATTACAGATTTCTGAAACCACCTGGGATTGGGGCCGGTCGCCCCAGAATGCCGTGCTCAGCCACAGCTTCTGGTTAAAGAACGTGGGCACCGATACCCTGAGAGCGCTTAATGTCTCTGTGGCCTGAGGGTGCACAAAGGCTCCGCTAAAGAAGACGGAGCTTGCTATCGGTGATAGCACAGAGCTTATAGTAAGTTATACTTCGGGACTTACCCCTGGCAGGGTAAGCAAATACGCCAGTATATCTTATAGAGAAGATTCTGTAGATCAGATTCAGAAAATTGATCTACACGCTCAGATAGCACCCCAGGAGGATACGACCTTCACAATCAAATCCTACCCTTCCTTCCTGGATTTCTCAATGCTGCAAGGCCAGAAGCCCAAGGAGAAAAAGCTCTCCTTGAAAAATCTGGATGTTCTTGAATATAAGATCTCAGTGGTCGATTACCCGCATGAATTCTTTAAGGTTAAGGCAGACAAAAAGCTAAAACCGGGCAAGTCGGCTGAGATAAAGTTAAAACCGATCAAAGAATTCCCGGCTGAAGGGTTTAAGAAAGTCCTCACTATTGAATTGCAGGGTAAGGAGAACACCAGAGTTACGATTCCGTTGATTTATGCAGTTGGTGCACCAGCAGCCTCAGCTCCTAAGAAATAAGGAAGTAGATCTTCTCGTCTAAATGAAGTCTCTACCTATCTGAAAAGGGTAGAGACTTTTTTTATGCTGACATCTCAGCCAAAAGTGCCTCGATTTTCTCAATCATTTTCTTCATGTCAAAAAAAGCTTCTACTCTTTTTCTGCCGGCTTCGCCCAGACTTACAGCCAGGTTTCTATCTTGAAGCAAAGTCATAATTGCCTGAGCTAAAGAATGGGGATCTTTTGGCAGAACCAAAAGTCCGGTCACCTTATCTTGAACTACTTCTGGAATACCACCGACACGGGTAGCGACTATAGGCTTCTTCAAAGCCATCCCCTCTGCCAGGACCAGGCCAAAAGGCTCGATTATCGAAGGCAAAACCAGAAGGTCGAATCCAGCCATAGTCTCAAATATTTCTCTTACATATCCAGCAAAGATTACATAGTTATCCAGATTCAGTTGAGTACACAGACTCTTTAATGATTCCTTTTCTGAGCCATCTCCTGCAAAAAGAAATTTTACCTCAGAAAAGGTCTGAACTATCTCAGGGATAGCCTGGAGAAGGTAACGCTGCCCTTTAGCTTCAACCAGCCTGGCTGGAACTCCGATCAAGATCACCCTTGGGTCAAGGCCGTATTTTTGAAAGAGCTTCTCCCGCTCTTTCTTTAAATCAAAATCAAAGCAGGAGAGGTCTATTCCATTCAAGACGACTTCAATTTTCTCCTGATTTATCCAGGTAAATCTCTTCAGCTGGTCTTTTAGATTCTGACTGGGGACAACTATCCTATCCGGGAGGTACTTTCCGGTGAGCCTGTGAACTAAATTGGTTCCAGGTAAAAGCACACCCATTCCCCAGATAATTTTGACTCCTCCTGCAAGTCTGGCTGCAATTCCTCCCAGCCTTAAGTCTTTATTGAAATTGACCCAGATGAAATCTATTTTTTCTTTTGAGAGAATTTTAGCCAGGGACAGGATATTAACCGGACCAAAATCACCTCTTATTTTCAGAGGAACTAAATTAATCTCCGGGGAAGAAAAATGAATCATGAACTCGCTGTTCTTCCTTCCTGCAATCCAGATACTGTGTCCTCTTGAAGAAAGGTGAGCTGCTAAATTATAAATTAAGTTCTCCCCACCTCCCCAGACGTTCTCCCGAATTGAGTTTAAGAAAAGAATCTTATATTTTCTCATCGAAATCTTAAAAAATGTCTATTTTTCTTCTATTTTGACAATCAGGTTAAAAGTAAAATCGAGTTTTAATAAGGAATTTATATTTTATTTGTCAAGGATTAAAATTAGTCATCGGTAAGACAGATATTCTGAGACTATTGCTGAAGAAGATAGCTGCAAGTCCTACCCACCTTTGGTGGACTTCTCGGAGTTCAGTTTGCGATTAAATAACTCACCCTAAGTCCCTCTCTTGAAAAGAGAGGGACTTTTGCCCCTTCTCTTTTTAAGAGAAGGGGCCAGGGGATGAGTTTAAAAAACACCCGTAGAGCGGCTACCAATTACTAATTTTGGTTAGAAGAAACTACTTCTTATGAGCATTGATAACCTCCTCCGTTGTTGAAATATCTGCAAAACCTAAGCCTAAATTAAGTAAACTTGCCAGGTGCATTTCCTCGATGATTGTTCCGGTGGCATCAGCTAAGAACTTTATGCGGTAATCCCTGAAATATGCATCCCGGGCTGTGGATTCACAGCACATATTGGTCATTATCCCGGTTATCACCAGGTCTTCGATCTTTGCACATCTCAGGATAGTCTCCAGGTCTGTGTTATAGAAAGCGCTGTAGCGATGCTTATAAACTATCTTCTCCTCAGGCAGAGGCTCTATCTCCGGATGAACTTTAGCCTCTTCGGTTCCTTCTATGCACATCCCCTGCCACCACCAGCGCATAATACCGGCATCGCTTCCGTCTTTTTTATGAACGTGGCAGGTGTAGATCACCGGCCTTTTCTTAGCCCGATAGAAATCTATCAATCGCTTGATATTGGGAAGTATAGGCGGACCACCGCAGGTAAAGGATGGAGAGCCAGGGTCCAAGAAAAATCTCTGCATATCAATCACCAGAAGGGCTGACTTTTTCAAATTCAATTTTAACCTGTGAGTGTTATAAGGGGAGATCTTCTTAAGCCAGAGTTTCGTTTTCTCTTTCAGGTTATCCCGGGTTACATAAGACTTCATCTAAAACCTCCTTTAAAATATAATAGCCATCCAGTGAATCTGGGTGGCTTGGCCTGGTCCGAATTTGTCCAGAATGGATCCAATCGGAGATCCGTAGGACATGATTCGAGGCTATGTTAAGTTAAGAAATCCCTTGTGTCAAGTCAAAAAAGGTTTATTTTAGAGATGAGATTATCAATTGGACTTAAAAGGAGGTATCATGTACTCAGAGAAACAAGGTCTGGCCTGGTGGGTCAAATTTGTTTTTGTCCTGGCTTTGATTGGGATTATCCTGGGTCTGGTCCTGTCTCCCCAGGACCCAAATACCCCTTTCTGGGTGACTCCTTTCTTGATACTTATAGGGTTAGTCCTTATCTTTATGTTTGTCAACTTCCGGAGCCTGGAGATAAAAGTCCAGGGAAGATTTCTGGAGTTCGGGTTCGGGATTTTCAGGAAGAAGATTCCATTATCTGACATTGTCTCCTGCGAGGAAAGCCAGGTTTCTTTTGGAAGGTATTGGGGAATAGGTATCCGCCTGGGCACAGACGGAACTATTTGCTATAACACCCGTTTCGGAAAGGGAGTGAGGATAAAGATAAAGGATAAAAGGAAGGATTACGTTTTAACCTCGAATAATCCCCAGGCTTTATGCCAGGCCTTGAAAATCGGGATAAGAAAGTAACTTTAACTTGAGATTTCCCGTAATCTACTTCAGTTTCCTCTTTCTTTTCCTCAATGTCAGGCTCATTAGATCGTTAATTAATCTGGCTTTATGAGCAGCTAAATCAGGTGGCAAAGCATCCTTGGCGGAGAGTTTCTTATATTTTTTATTGAAAATCCTCTCTTGAAATACGATACCGCTCAATGAACAATTATAAATAATAAAGTCGAGAGATTCTTCATGATCTAAACCATGTTTTAAAAGAAGACGAAGGAGATTGTCAAAGGTATAAAGTTCATAGACTATGTATAGTCCACTTGTCTCCTTTGGAAATTTTCTCAGGAAGCTCAAATTCTTGTTCATCTATGCCCAATTAGATTTGTAATGGTATTTGAAGCTGTTCTCTTCTTAAATGCAGATATAATTCTAAATACCCGAGAACTCTTGAACCCAATGTTGTTAAAACTACTCTATCAAACTTGGTTTTCTGAAGCTTCATTCTTTCGACTAATTCTAGTTCTTCACATTGATTACAAGTGAACTGCAATAATTCAATTGCAGTATTCCATCTATAACTCTTTCCGAATAAAAAATTAACAAATTCAAGTTTTTCTTTATCTTCAGGTGTACCAGATTTAGGTAGCCAATCGCCGCTCGTAAGATGCACAAATCTGAGAAAATAGTATACGTTAACCTTACTTTTAGTAAAAACTCCATTGGTTAAAACTTCTAACAAAACACGTTTCTGTTCTGTGCTTAGATTTGGCATAGCTTTTGACGTGATTATTTGGGCATTATAGTTGTCCCTAAATCTCTTGCCGTAATCTGTCAAACCTATTACCCCATTTTCCTTTTCTCTTATTAATTCAAAATATTTCGCGAAAGATGTATATACTCCAAAGTTTGTACTGGACTTAAATAAACCCCTTAGCTTATCATAGGGCAATGCATCTTCCTGATCATCGTAAAAGGGTTTGATGATTCTATTAAGCCAGCGTAGATGAGTAACATCCATAGCCACAGTAGGACCAAGATAGATTCCTGTTGTTTTACTGAGTTCTTCTAAACATTTTTTATACAGCTCCTGAACGTCTAATATTGAATAAGTTCTTAAAATAATGCCCATTTTCTGAGAAAAATCTTCCAGTAATTTTACATATGTTGGGGGAGTATTCTCCTTATCATACAAGATAATGAACTTTAACTGTTTATCAGTAATAAACTTAATATCTTGATATCTTTCTACTTGGTCGGTGCAGTATTCAAGCTTAGCTTTGTTGTTTATTCCTGTCTCAAGTTCTACAACCAATATTTCTTTCTTAGTTTCAAAAGCAAAATCAATCCTACCTTGCTCCGTAGTATAATTTTCACCAAGTTTTCTCTCTAATTGAAACCCAAGTTTTTTCTGTAAGTATTCAGGTCGCTTCAGTAAAACCCATTGAACGAGACTTTCATTCATTTGGTTACACCTTCTTCAGAAAATATTGCCAGTAAGGTGGAGAAGTTACTATGAGATGAATAGATTCATCCTCCACTTCTTTCATCTGCCTGGAATCGCATATTATTATCTTATGAGTGGTTGACATAATAAAAACTGGTTAAGGTTTGAACTTGTAAACCTGTTTAAAGTATAAATCTACATCGACTGAAAATCAAGGTTTTTTTGAATTTTGCACAACTCATTTGTGTTTAAATATCTTGACATTAAGGCTAAAGAGGTTTAAACTTAGCAGTTAGTAGGAGATAATTTTTTCAAAGTTTAATTCCATGTCTCATATTCATCTTCCAGATGGAATTTTACCGGTTTGGCTCTGGGTCTTAGGCTGGGTCTTATTGGCCGGACTTCTATTCATATTCAAAGGGCAGTTCCAGAGAGAAAGATTCTCCAGCAAAATCCCTCTTTTAGCAATGTTTGCCGCAGTGATGGTAATCTCGATGTCTCTGGAGGTAGTTCCGCTTTTCTATCATATAAACCTCTCAGTCGTTTCAGGCATAATCTTGGGTCCTGCCTGGTTTATCCTTTGTTCTTTTGTGGTCAATCTTATCCTGGCTTTTTTTGGACACGGAGGGATTACCGTGGTGGGACTAAATAGTCTGGTAATATCAGCCGAGGGGGTCCTGGGTTATTTTATGTTTAAAGCCCTGCGACGAATTTTGAAGAAGATATCCTGGGCAGGTTTTGTCTCCACCTTCTTAAGCCTTCTTTTATCGACTTTCCTGGCTTTGGGGATTGTGGCGATCGGGAAGACTGACCTTTCAAGCGCTTTTGGAATAGGACATAAACTTCAGCCAGAAAAAAGCACGGGTCTTCTGGAATTTGAGACTGGAGAGCAGGAAACGCATAAACAGGAATCTTTACCGCAATTTGACTTCAGGAAATTCCTGCTTTTGGTTTTAGGTTTTGGATCTATAGGCTGGGTATTAGAAGGATTGATCACCAGCGGAATCTTAAGCTACCTGAACAAAGTCAGGCCAGGGATATTGGAGTGAGATTAAAATGGATTTAGCCTATCTGGATTATTTAGCTACCAGCGGAAAAAGTTTTCTGCACCGTTTTCCGGCAGGTTTGAAGATAATACTTGCTCTTACATTGATCGGGTTTATCATCTTGATCAAGCAGGTTCTGTTTATGGTCATTATCCTGGCATTTCTCTATTCACTCATACTCTTATCCCGGCTACCTTTCATAAAAATCTTCCTGATCTCTTTATATCCTTTGATATTCGCTCTGATCTTCGCCTACGCCAGTTTGGGAAGAGGCTGGGAATGGTTTTTTATCATTCTTTTAAGGGTCCTGGGAACTGCCACCACCATGATACTACTTTTCTCCACTACGCCTTATCCCTGCATCTTTGCCAGCCTGGGCAAGGTCTTTCCGGAATTTCTCATCACGGTTTTCTTTATGACTTACCGTTCGATTTTTATCCTTTTTTCTATCTTCGAGAATATCAGAATGGGTTTCAAATTAAGAGGGGGTTTTCAGATAAAGTACCCAAAAAGAAGCTTGTCCAATTTTGCCAAGGCCTTTGGTTATTTAATCCTCAAGGGAATGGATGATAGCCAGAGATTTTATGAAGGGTTAAAGCTCAGAGGATTTCAAGGCAAGATAGAGCATAACCGGAGGTATTGTACTTGGAACAAGAGATAGTAGTTCAGGTCCACTGCATAAGCCATACCTATCAGGATAAAACCGCAATAAAAATCTGCGGGCTGGATTTTTTAGTCAAAAAAGGGGAAAAGGTTGCCATTTTAGGACCTAATGGTTGCGGCAAATCTACTCTGCTGAAGCATATACTAGGAATATTAAAGCCGAATGAAGGGGAGGTGGAGGTATTCGGGGTTGATCCGGCAAAGGAATTTGAAAGAATAAGAGAGAGGATTGGGGTGGTGCTGCAGGAGGTAGATGAACAGATAATCGGTCCTACGGTTTATGATGATATAATTTTCTCGCCCTTGAATTATGGTTACAAAATGGAAGAGGCTGAAAAGCTGGCAGATAAGATCATGCATCGGTTAGGAATTATTCATCTGAAAGACAAAATCCCGCATTATCTTTCAGGAGGGGAGAAGAAAAAAGTGGCTTTAGCCGGGGCATTGATTCTAGAACCGGAGCTTTTGATCCTGGATGAGCCTTTTGCCAATTTAGACCAGAAGTCTGAAGAGGAATTCATTCAGATTTTAAAAGAGATTAATTTATCCAGACACACCACAGTGATAACTGCCCTGCATGATCTGGAACTGGTTCCGGAGATTGCGGATACCCTTTACCTGATGGGTCCAAAAGGCGAGCTTTCTGCCAGGGGAGAACCAAAAGAGATTTTACAAAATCCGCAACTTCTTGAAAGATTTAATCTGAAAAGAAAAGTGGTGGTTTAAATTTTCTTTATGGAGTGCATCCAATGGACTTCGCTCCTGCTGGATGTTATCATCCAGCAGGGAGAATAAGCGGATGATAACATCCGCTTTGAGCAAAAAATGCCTCACAGCTGATTAATGGGATTAAGTCGAATTTGACCTTGAGGCTGATATCAGCAATTTTATCCTATCTATCCGTTTCTCGAATCTGCTTAATCTGCTCTATCTGCTGTGAAGAAAAATTTCCCTTGCCTTTTTCAATTTTTGAGTTATGATTATAGTGATTTTAAAAATTCCAACCTTAAAAAGGAGGGAAAGATGTCTCTAAAAATTAAAGTTTTTACACTCTCTTCTCTATTATTACTTATCCCTTCGACTACACCAGCTTTTGAGCCACTTTTTGATACAAGGATAGATTATGGCGCAGGTTATTATCCTTATTCTGTTTTTTGTGCGGATTTAGATGGGGATACAGATTTAGACCTGGCAGTGGCAAATTGGTATATTTGGACTAGTGAGAGTGTCTCCATTTTAAAGAACAACGGGGATGGTACTTTTCAGTCTAAAGTGGATTATGCTGCAGGAAACGGTCCTTCTGATGTTTTTTGTGCAGATTTAGATAAGGATGGTAGTCTGGACCTGACAGTGGCAAATAATGAGAGCAATAATGTCTCCATCTTAAAGAATAACGGGGATGGGAGCTTTCAGAGTGCGGTGGACTATGGGGTAGGATACCGTCCTTTATCTGTTTTTTGTGCAGATTTAGATAAGGATGGTGATCTGGATTTAGCTGTGGCAAATTATGTTGACAACAACATTTTCATTCTTCTTAATCGGACTATTATTGTCAACGTAGAAGATGAAGAGGATATTGACCAGTTACCCAAACAGTTTTCCTTGTCTCAGAATTACCCAAATCCTTTTAATCAGAGCACTAAGATAGAATTTGCTCTGGTGAATTCAGGTTTTGTCAGCCTAAATATCTATGACCTTTTAGGAAGAAAGGTGAGAACCTTAGTTTCGGAGAATTTGACTCCTGGTTATAAGTCTGTGCTCTGGGATGGGAAGGATGATTCAGGGAGAGAGGTTGCTTCAGGGGTCTATTTTTATCAATTGAAAGTTAAAAATCCCGCCAACGGCGGGGTTGGGGATTTCTCTGAGGCGAAGAAATTGGTGTTATTAAAGTAGAGATGCATGGCAATGCGTCTCCACAGAGAAAAATCCCCCCCTTGGTGGGCAAGGTGGGAATACCGGGATTTTAACTTTTGTTTTCTCTTTTTATCTTAGCGATTGCCCGGTTATGCTCTTCTAAATCGACTGAGAAAATATGCGAGCCATCACCTTTTGCCACAAAATAAAGATAGTTTACTTCTGCCGGGAATAAAGCAGCTAAGATGGAAGCTTTTCCCGGGTTATTGATAGGTCCGGGGGGGAGACCTGGATGTTTGTAAGTATTATAAGGGGAATCCACTTCTAAATCTTTATGGTTTAAAGGTCGGCTCAAGCCTCCTAAAGCATAGATCACCGTAGGGTCGCACTGCAGAGGCATTCCGATTTTTAAACGGTTATGATAGACCGCGGAGATCAAGGGCCTTTCCTTGTCCATCCCGGCTTCAGATTCCACCAGAGAAGCTAAGGTGACCAGTTGCGAGAGGCTGAAGTTAAAATTCCTCAGTTGAAGAGGAAAAGAGATATCTATGATTTTCTTTAACTCATCCACCATCAGTTCAATGATTTTTTCAGGCTCCATTTTCCAGAAAAGCCTGTAGGTGTCAGGGAAAAGATAACCCTCCAGATTTTTGGAATCCAGGCCTAATCTATGTATCAGGCTGGTGTCAGATGTAGCCTTCACGAAAAGAAGGGAATCTAATCCGGTTTCCCTTTTCAGAAGAGATGCTATCTGGTAAAGATTATACCCTTCAGGTATAGTAACCTCAATAGAGGAGATTTCGTTTTTGGACAGCTTCGTCAAGAGCCCGGAAAATGTTATTCCCTTTTGAAAATCATATCTGCCTGGGATTATCTTTCTGTCAATCCCCAAGAGTTTGGCGGAAAGAAAAAGAAGAGGGGAATTGAATCCCAGGCCAGAGTTTCCCAGCTTTTGCGAGATCTTATGAAGATTATCACCTTTTTCCACTGTTATGGAGGTGTTTTTCTTACTTATTCCCCAGGGAAGAGGGTAAAAAAATATATACAAAAAGATTATAATTAAGAGTATGAAAAAAGATATGCCAATTTTGGTGAGATTTTTTCTTCTGACAAGACGTTTCATTTTTGAGCCAATAAAATAGATTACCTATCTAAGCTATTACGCAAAAGCAGAACCAATAGAGTTGAGATACTCAGATATATTCTCTTAAGCCGGGGTCTCAGGATTCCGGTTTCTCATTTTTCTTCACTCGCAGATTGTCCAGGTATCCCTGAAGAATGAATGCCGCTGAAAGCATATCCACTTTCTTTTTATGCTTATGAAGTTTTGCTCCTGTATCTCTTAAAACCCTCAGAGATTCAACTGTGGTCAACCTCTCATCCCAGAAAGTTATCGGAATTTTTATTCTGGATGAAAGCTTTTTAGAG
>JALHSU010000161.1 GCA_022865345.1 Candidatus Zixiibacteriota bacterium | reverse complement strand
ATCCAGCCTTTCATCCTCAGGCGGAAACTTCTTTTGCATCTCCAAAACCAAAAAGAGCCTCTCTATTCCTGCAGCAAAACCGATTGCAGGTGTCTCTTTGCCTCCCAATTCGGAAACTAAAAGGTCATATCTTCCGCCGCCGATCAAGGTATCCTGAGCACCCAGGGATTCAGATTTTATCTCGAAAGTGGTCCTGGTATAATAGTCCAGCCCTCTGACCAACCTGCCGTCCAGTATATATTCAATCCCCATCCGGTCCAAGTATTCCCTGACTTTCTTGAAGTGGTATTTACACTTTTCGTCAAGATAATCCAGAATCATCGGTGCATCCTTCAAAGCTTCGACACATTTTTCATTCTTGCAGTCGAAAATCCTTAAAGGATTGCGCAAAAGCCTTAACTGGCAATCCTGGCAGAACTTATCGATTTTATCCTTGACGAATTGATTAAAGGCATCCCGGTGAGCTGGTCGGCAGTCTTTACACCCGATGCTGTTCAGGTAAAGCTTGAGACCTTCTAATCCAAAAGCTTTATTTATCCTCACTCCCAATTCTATGACCTCAGCGTCAACCAGTGGGTCCAAAGAGCCGATAACTTCCACCCCGTATTGGTTGAACTCCCTTAACCTTCCCTTTTGTGGCCTTTCCTGCCTGAACATCTGGCCAAAATAGAAAAGCTTTACCAGAGGTGATCTCTCACCCAGGTTGTGCTCGATAAAAGCCCGGACGATGGAGGCAGTCCCTTCAGGCCTTAAAGTCAGACTCCTTTTCCCCTGGTCCTGAAAAGTATACATCTCCTTCTGCACGATATCCGTATCATCCCCTATGCTCCTTTTGAAAAGCTCGGTCTGCTCAAAAACTGGAGTTCTGATTTCTTTATAGTTGTAGAGCGACAAAACTCCCCGAATCTTCTCCTCTATGTATCTCCATTTCGGAGTATCCTCTGGCAATAAATCCTTTGTCCCCTGAAGAGCAGTATATTTCATCTTACTCCTTTTGAAAGCTCGAAAAATGATAATATCTCCTTCTTGCAAAGTCAACACAAAAAGACCCTTTTCGAATACCTCTTCTTACTGACTTTAGTCAGGTCTGCATGGTCATTCCGCCACCCTGCAGGGACAGAATATCGTTCTGTCCCTGGGCACTAAGCGTAGCGTCGGGTTTTATGCCCGACGAAAAGCTGGGCGTCATACATACGTCATTGCGAGGAGTCCGTAGGACGACGAAGCAATCCCTCCAACGGGAACAGATTGCTTCGTCCCGCCTTCAGCGGGACTCGCAATGACCCAAGGCGGGGGGATTCTCCCTCAACCAGGTTTAACTAATCTTTTCCTGTGATAAACCCAGAAGCATATCTGGATCAATGCCACACCCACAAAATCAGCCGTGAAATCTAAGACGTCGGCCTGTCTGCCCGGAATGAATTTCTGATGAAGCTCATCTAAAATTGCAAAAGATGCCCCGATTAAAAGTGAAATCAGCAGAACATTTTTCCTTAGAAAATCTTTCTGAGAATTGAGCAAAGTAAAAAATAAAAGAACTGAAAATATCCCGTACTCTACAAAATGGTAAAGCTTATCCTGATATTCAAAGCCTAATTGAGGGGGTGAGAGATCTGGGATAGAAGAGACAATTAAAATGAGAACAGCATAGGCGAAAGCTATCCAGGTATAAGGGATTTTTTTCTTTGACACCGTTTTCTCTTCTATTGAGCTTTTATCGGACAGCTTGTTCTCCAACCTTTGCCTCGACCTTTTTCAACTCAGTCATCCTTCCCTCAACTCTGGAATCTATGACTCCTTTTTTCCTGACTTCTTTAATAAAGACCTCTCTGTCTAAATCCGGCAGTACCTTATATTTTATATTCTGCTGGGGGATTCCCAAAAAGTCCTTAGACTGCGCCAGGATGTAATCATTTATCACCGCTTTATATTTCTTATACGGCATTATCTTCTCGTTATTGACCCTGACATCAATTACCCTCTCGCCATACGGTCTTTCTGGCGCATAACTATATTTTACACCTGAGACCTGAAGTAAATCGATATCTTTTCTGCAATTTTTCTCAAGGACGTTAAGTAACTCCTCACCAGTTAACTCAATTAAAACCAGACGATCGGAGAAAGGCGCTATTTCCCAGATATTCCGAACCGTAACTGACCCTGCTCTCAGATTTTTTCTTATGCCGCCGGAATTGGTAAAAGCCACGTCCGCCTTGGCATAACTTCTCATCGCATCCGTTAAGAAATCACCGATGTTCGACTCACCCTCATCATTTCTTATCCACGGAGTTTCAAGCTCGCCTATTTTTTCGTCTAAATTTATGTTCAGATTCTTCTCTAACTCCCCAATTTTATTTTTCACTAGAGTATCTGGCTGTACCTGGTCCACAAATGTCTCCACCAGGTTATTCTGATAGCTCAAGACCTTTCCTTTAGAATCTAAGAAAAGGTCTAATTTGCCTATATATTTTCCATTCGAACCAGCCTGGCAGATTAAGGTATTGCCTATTCTTATCGGCTTGAATATAGTAGTATGGCTGTGCCCGCCGATTATCAATTCCAATCCTTTAACTTTTTTGGCTATGCTTTTATCCTTTTGAACTCCCATATGGCTGACCAGAATCTGAATATCAGTTTTATCGTTTAATTCATTCATATAGTAACTTAAAGTGCTCTCCGCATCCACGACCTGAAGTTTTCCTCCTTCTTTGAGCATCTTTTGAAGGCTTTCAGTAATGAGTCCGATAAACGCGACCCTGACCTTGCCACTATTGATGATGACGTACGGTCGCACCAACGGCTTTTTTTCCTCTTTGTCGATGAGATTTGCACATATAACTGGAAAATCCGCTACCTCTAAATCCTTTTTGAGATTATCCACTCCGTAATCGAACTCGTGATTTCCTAATTCAAACACACTTGGGTGTATGAGGTTCAAAATCTCAATCTGAGCTTTCCCTGAGGTTAAAGAGGAAAGCGGGTCACCGGTGAACTCATCCCCGGCACAAACCAAAATGGCATACATATCCTCGAATCCCAGAGAATCAAGGTACCCTGCAAAATTAGCACTGCCGGAGACCAGAGGGGCTCCCTCTTTCTCAGTTGAGGGACAAGGATAGACAGAGGCGTGGAAATCGTTCCAGTAGAGTATCGTGAGTTTGAACCTTTTGCTCTGCTGGTATAAAATAAAAAGGGCAAAGATCACCATCGCCAAAATCGCCAGCCAGATTCTTTTTCTGTTTTTCCTGGACATATTATTCAGAACCACAGGATAAGATAATTTTTCATTTAGTCAACAGAAAAGTATCCCCTTTGCTTTAATAGAGGGAAAGGGTGAGGTCAGATGCGTAGCGTCGGGCTTTATGCCCGACATTCATGTGTCTATAGCCGCATGTCCATACGTCTCTACATCTTTTGGTAAGCTGAAAGGGGCGCTAGGAACTTCCATGCCGCTGAAAATTTATAGTTTTTCGTCAAATGCCAAAAAAAAGAGTCCCCCTTTTGGGGGGACTCTTTGGGCGCAAAAAACCTAAAGGCTTTTATTTCTTTTTTCCCTTTTTAGCCTTTGCTTTTTTCTTTGCGGGCATCCTCTACTTCACCTCCTTTTAGATATAGGGTGAAAAGTTGGCATGTTTGAAATTTGCGCCAACCATTTATCTGTGAACATTTTTTACCTCCAAACTCTCCTTGCCGAAATTTATGACCATCCCTAAGGGAAGCTTAGTGGTTTTCAAAAAACTTTTCATTTTAGTTTCATCTGATTCATTCACTGGTTCACCAGCTTTTATCATTACTATAATGCTGTTTTTCACCACGAATTCTAAATCGTATTCTCCAGCCACGCTTCCTTTATAGGAAAGCTTGATATTTTTCTTTCTCTCGTACTCGATCTTCCTGAGATCAAACTCATAGGCTAAAGCTTGGCTATAGGCTGATTCCTGGAACCCTAACCCCATGTTTTTATGGACTTCCAGAGCTGCCTCCAGTATCTGTTCTTGAAGCTCTTTTAAAGACATTTCCTTTTCTGTTTTGCTTAATTTGTCGCTCACTGTAATACCTTATTAATAAATAAGTTGCAATTAACGTGCCATCTTTTGTCCAGAGACTAAGTCATTGCAATTAAATAAGTTAGAAATCTATCCATTTTAGAATTCTTGATTTTATGCAACTAAACTGTTACATTCCATTAAGACATTGGTGTTAAAAAGACTATAACTATGCTGTTTTGAAGGATGTAACAGTAATGTTGCAAAATAACCATAATGTTGCAGAAAAGCAATCGAATATAAATTGGAGGAAATTTGGAGTATAAACCTTTAGGTTTATCGGCGGGGACACCCTCAAACTCGTTTGAGGATGGACGAGCGTTGGACTACAATATGTACCGGGGTGAGACCAGATTAATGTGGTATAAATGTTTCTGTCGGGTCCCCTGACCCGACAAATATATCAAGTTAGTCTTGGAGTATAAACCTTTAGGTTTATCGGTAAAGCTGAAGCTTTACACTCCAAAGAAAAGATTACTTATATTTCTTCAAAAGCCTTTGTAGTTCCACCCGGTGCATCCCGGCTTCTTTAGCTGCCCTGGAGACGTTGTTTTTATTTTTCAAAAGAAGATTTTCCAGGAATTTTTTTTCGACCTCTTCCACTACCTTATTTCTCAAGGATTTTAGCTCTGAATAATTCTGGGCAATTACAATTTCGGAATCGTTTCCTGAACTATCGAAGATATTTTTGGGGAAATCCTCTCTGGTAATCCATTCCCCTTTAGCCAGGATAACTGCTCGCTCGATGATGTTCTCTAATTCCCTGATATTTCCGGGAAATTTATAGCGGGAGAGAAAATTCAAAGCCTCAACCTCAATCCCCTTGATCTGCTTATCAGATTTTTTAGAAAATTTTCGGGCAAAGCTTTCCGCCAGAGGAGCGATATCCAGCTTCCTTTCCCTTAAAGTAGGAAGTCTGAGATTTATCACGTTTATCCGGTAATAAAGGTCTTCCCTGAATTTGTTTTCTTTGACCTGGGCTAAAAGGTCCTTATTGGTAGCGGCGATTATCCTCACGTCTGACTTCTTAACTTTATTGGACCCTAAAGGCTCAAATTCGTGTGACTGCAAAAAGCGTAAGATTTTGACCTGGAGCAGAGGGCTCATCTCTCCGATCTCATCTAAAAAGATCGTCCCGCCATTGGCGACTTCGAATTTCCCTAACTTTTTCTGAGTGGCACCGGTGAAGGCACCTTTCTCATACCCGAAAAGCTCAGATTCCAGCAAGGTTTCCGGGATTGCCGCACAGTTGATCGGCACAAAAGGCTTTCTGGAGCGACTGGAGTTGAAATGGATCGCCCGGGCCAGAAGCTCTTTTCCAGTCCCGCTTTCGCCTTCGATCAGAACGGTCGCCTCTGTGTCAGCTATATCTGCCACGGTTTTCAGGATTTCGACCATCTGCGGACTGTTCCCCAATATTTCGTCGAACTTGAACTTTCCCCGTAAGTCAGCCAGTAACTTTTCCTCGGACTCCTTTAGCTCCATGAAAAGAAGGTTATTCTCTAAAGCCACTGAGACTCTTTCAGCTAAGGAGTTCAAAAGCTCTATATCACCGGTGGTGAAGGATTCTCCTTCGCGAGTATCCTCTAAGTAGATCACCCCTAATACACTCTCTTTGGACTTAAAAGGAACGCAGAGGACAGATTTTGTCCCCTTGCCCCAATCCTCTTTCTCTTCTGCCTCTTTATAGATCAGTTGCTGGATCAGTACATTGTTACCTGTGGAGAGAACATCCTCTATCACCCCGGATTTGATCTCCTCTTCAGTCTCTTCCAGGACCTTCTTTTGTTTATCTTTAGCCAGCCTTAATTTCAGATTTTTATTCTCGTCATAGACTTCTAAGAATCCTTTTTCTGCGGAGAAAATATCGATGACCGAGTCCAGAACCGTTTCTAAAAGCAGGTTGATGTCCCTTTCCGCGTAGATTATGGTGGAAAGCTCGTACAGGATCCGGTAAATCCTTCTTTCGTTCTCCTTCTCCTCATATTCTTTTTTGAGCTTTTGATATTCCTGTCCTATTTTAGCAAGCCCTTCTTCTAAAGAATTTTCCAGGGATAGAATCTTCTTATCCAGTTCATCGATTCCCTGGGTTATCTTTTCAAAGGAGGAGGAGAGTTTCGAAGGAGAAAGATTGGATAGTTCGGAAAGATCACCGCTGATTGAATTCAAACCGCGATACAAAAGCTTAATCCCCTTGCTCCCTGAGTTAGCCAGGATTTTGAGATTTTCCTCTAAACTGTCTAATCTGGATTCTTCTTTTCTCCTCACATTTTCCATATTATCCTTTAGGATTTTTATTGTCAACAAAAAAATGGTTTTCGTTCTTGCGACGGGTGGCACCCTCAAACTGGTTTGAGGGTGTGCTTGCCTATAAATCCGGAAGGTGACGAATTACAATCGCAGTAGGACAGGCATTTCGTTCTTGCGGGAATTGGAATTACCGCAAGAGTGGACTTGTAGTTGCCCAATTCATTGGGCATTATTTTAATCCATAAATCCCCACCTTGCCCACAAAGTGGGGATCTGACCGTGGAATCAAAACAACGACCTCACCTCTGTCTCCTCTCCTAAAAGGAGAGGAGAACTATTTCAAAACCACTTTGGTGGCGTTATCTCATCTTAACCTGTATTCCCCCTGGTCCACAAGGTGAGGTTAGGTTTGTAGAAACGCATCGCATGCATCTCTGCGCTCATGGCTTCAATGTGTTTGACAATGGAAGATCGCGTAGGGGCGGAGTTCAACTCCGCCCTGAGCCTGTAGTTACCCAATTCATTGGGCATTATTCTGCTCGAGGAATCGAACAACTACAAATCCCCGTTTTCAAGGAAATGCAGAGACAATACATCGTCCTGTCCTTATTATTTTTTGTTTTTCTATTTCCGTCTGGCCAATTAACGTATTAAATTTATGTAGCCCTGAAACTGGAGTTGTCTGCATGCAGAAAACCTTAATCAATCAGCACAAAAGAGAAGACGTTTTCAGGTGCGCTCACCAGTCGCATTTCAAATTCGAGAAGAACGTCTCAGTCCACCACGTCCTCCAGGAGAAAAAATGTTTCCCTCAGGGGTGTGTTTATTTCCAGTGGAAGTGCACCCTTCTGAACAAAGGTACTGGCTGCCCCAAAAAATATAAACATGTCGGGAAGAGCTGTTTTTCCTGCAAATATTATTTTGAGGAAAAGCTCAACTACCAGCCAGAGGTCTTGCTTTCAGAAACCGAATTCAAAACCTTCCAGAGGGAATTAGAGGATTATGAACATTGGCTGGCTGGACTCCTGGGGAAAATGGTTGATCTGGGGGGAGTGGTAAATTCCATTGTGCCTCACTTTAGAAAAAATATCCTGTATAAAAAAGAGCAAATGAGCTTCCTGGGATTCCTGCTCAGTTTCAGAGAAGGATACATCGATAGAGTTTTCTTCCAGGACTATTTCTACTTGAACATCCCTGCAAAAATATATAGAGATTACCATCTCTTCCCTGGTGACAAAATTGATTTCCGGGCAAAACTAAAAACCGATCGCGGCAGAATTGTCTTTCACAGTCCAAAGGAAATTGAGATTACGCGCAATGAATCTGTGGAAACTTCCTCAAACTCATTCAGGTGGGATCCGGGAGAAGCTTTAGTCGCCAGTAAAACCGGAACCGAGTTTGACGTCCAGCCGGAAAAGTGTTTTGCCTGCGATAAAGGAATTTTGCTGGATATAAGTGAAGAGGACGCCAAGATGAAAAGAAACTACCGCCATCTCTTCTGCCTGCAGGGAATAGAAAATCCGGAAAATTGCATTTATGATTTGAGAAAAAAGCTGAAGTGTCCCGATTCTGCGGAA
This sequence comes from Candidatus Zixiibacteriota bacterium, assembly GCA_022865345.1. NCBI lineage: Bacteria > Pseudomonadati > Candidatus Zixiibacteriota > Candidatus Zixiibacteriota bacterium. The sequence goes on along the minus strand of JALHSU010000161.1, from coordinate 10,965 downwards.
CCAGAATGAAACGGTAGCCCCGCCTTGCCCTCTCCGATTTTGGATCCGTTGGAAAGGCGGGATTCTTATGTAGGGGCGAGGTAATCTCGCCCTTCCGTAGCGCGACCCTTTTAGGGTCGCTTGAAGTGTGGGGACAGAACACTGTTCTGTCCCCGAAAAAACTAGGTGGGTCAGACATCTTGTCTGACCATGAGGAACAGGCAGGATGCCTGTTCTACCATTAGGTAGCTTTGTCTGCAAGGTTAACGCGTAGGGGCGGAGTTTATCTCCGCCCTGTAAACTCCAGACAAGATAATTATTGACTTTTATATTGAATCGGATAGATTTTAGCTGAAAACCCGCTCCCTGAGGGATGTTATCATCCCGAAGAAAAAAAACGGGGATGTGAACATCCCTTTAGAGCTAAAAATAGGATATAAGGAGACTTTCCGTGTCCTCAAGAATTTTCAAAATCTTAGTATTTCTATTTTCCATGGTCCTCTTATTTTTCATGGATAAATCCCTCCTTCATGCTCAAATGATACGGATACCTACTGTGTCTGCACCTCAGGTAAAAAAAGACCCTAACGCCTTCACCATCGCTCGTTTAAAATATGAAGGGGGTGGTGATTGGTACTGGGGCTCCTCTGCTATCCCTAATATACTCAAGTTCCTGAAAGAGAATACCAATATCCCGGTGGACCAGAATGAAGTCAGAGTGAGTATTATGGACAAGGAGCTTTTCAATTATCCTTTTCTATTTTTAACCGGACATGGCAACATAAAATTTTCTGATGAGGAGGTGGAGAGGTTAAGGATTTATCTTACTCACGGTGGCTTTTTATTCGCCAACGATTCCTATGGTCTGGACAAAGCTTTCAGAAGAGAGATGAAAAAGGTCTTTCCGAACAACGAATTGGTCGAGTTGCCGTTCAATCACGGGATTTATCATTCTTATTATGATTTTCCCAACGGACTCCCCAAAATCCACAAACACGAAGGAAAACCTGCCCAGGGATTCGGGATATTTTATTCCGTAAACGGATCCGTAGGAGAGAATAGATTAGTAGTTTTTTACGTTTACGAATCCGACATCGGCGACGGCTGGGAAGATCCTCAGGTCCACAACGACCCCCCGGAAAAACGCGAAGCCGCCCTGAAAATGGGGGTGAATATTATAACCCGGGTGCTGGAGAATTAGAAGAGTTGGATGAGATTGTGCTAAATAAAGAGGAGTATTAGAAATGGCTGAAGAACAAAAAGGAATATCCTCAGAAGTAGTTTTCTTTCTGGGTGCGGGAGCCTCAGTGTACGCAGGTGTCCCGCACACATATGCATTCGTAGAAGAATTCAAGAATTCTCCTTTGTTAGATGAATATGATAAGAAGACGGTAGAGTTTATCGAGACCAGACTTCTCCAATGGAAAAAAGAAAGAGGTGAATATCCAAGAATTGATATTGAATTACTAATGGAGACGTTGGATAAACTAGGAAGGAAAGATGACGAAGCGATTTTACAATTCTTTGAACTGAAAAAGTATTTATTAGAAGATTACTCAAGTAAAATACCTCTTTTGGATAAAATAAAGACTTTTGTGAAACAAAGAACAGTAGTTCAAGAAGACAAAGTTAAATATCTGGAACCTCTCCTTGGTTTCATTGAAGAATATCATCCGTTAGACATCTTCTCGGTAAACTATGACATATGTATTGAACAGTTTTGCAATGTTTATAAGAAGAGTTATCGAGATGGATTTGAAGCTGAGTGGAATCCATCCGTTTTTTCTGCTTCAAATATAGATATTCGCCTTTATAAACTGCATGGTTCAATTACCTGGTATAAGACTAGTAGTGGTGGATTTGTCAAATCAGTCATTAAGAGCGATAATGAAAAAATAGAGTTATTAACAGGTGAGAAAGCAGAATCTTTAATGCTATACCCTATGCGTAAATGGGAATACGCTGAACCTTTATTAGAAAACTTACTTACATTAAAAAATAAGCTCCAATCAGAAAATTGCAAATATGTTGTCGTGGTAGGATATTCTTTTAGAGACGATTATATTCGAGATATCTTTTGGGATGCTGCAAGAAAAAATAAAGAATTAATATTGATTCTTGTAGACCCAAATGCATTTCAACGATATTCTGAGAGACTTGAATACTATAGCATACCTGATAAGATACCTTCGTCATTAAAAGGAAAAGTCATACCTCTTCCATTTAAATTTGAGTTGGCATTTCCGGACCTAAAAGCAGAATATCTAACTAATTTAAAAAAGGGGGTCAATTATTTAAAACAAGCTAAGACGAAGGAATTGATTGGCGATGTACCACCAAATTGGGTTGATTGTCTTCAACCATTAGCAAATTGTCAATATTTAGACAAGTTAGATGAGTTAATTAATGACAAGATAGGTTTTGTAAAAGTATCGAAGGAGACCGATGGCATTATCCAAAGATTGACCGATGTACAGCTATTCAATTACGGAATCAAAGACAATATTTTGTTGAATCAAGAAATACATTTTAGACGCGCTCTTGCTCTTTACATCAACGATAGAAAAGCAGAGGGTTATCAGGCCTTTCTGTATCTGGCTGCTAATGTTTACTTGATTCTCTATATGAAACTATCAGTCGAGGTTATGCGTAACCGAATTGAGCTAAGACCGAATACAAGTACTAGCGGGGGTTATCATCCTGCTAAAAACTTATATGAGTTGTACTACAATTTCATCATCTACCAATTTTCATCTGACTCTAACCTCTTTCCAAAAGGCGTAACAGCGGATAAGTTCTTCAGAATGAAAAAGTATTTCCCCCTTTATGAAAAGATAAGCAGCTTGATAGACTTCGTGAGCCGAATAAGCTATTATCTATCAGATTGGAGAGATAATACAGTAGATTTTGTTAAATATATTGAACTACGGAAAGACAATCATCCTGAAGAAACTGAGAAAATAGCTCTCCTTTATCCCCAAATTGCAAATGTATTTGAGCAGCAAAATCCTGAACACACAGTAATAACTCAGATGAAAGAATCAGTGTTGAAGATTGAAAGAAAAATCATCAAGGATATTCTTGAAAAATTTGTACCTAAGTTCGATTGACGATATGTAAAACGGAGTGCCAGAATTCCCGCCTTGAGGGGTAGGCTGGAACCATCAATTTGAAAATTAAGCCAGTTCTGATTACGTATTATAAATAGCAGTCGATATTTTGTAGTTCTGTCAGGTCCTAGACCTGACGGTGAGTCTTTGCGTCAGATGTAATCAGATGTAGCGTCCTCACTCTGTGAGGACGTATATACGTTGCCACAGGAGTGGCAACGCTACAACTCCCATCAAGGGAGGGGAATAGAAAAAATAAGATGAAACCTTCAAGCTACTTTAACCTCATCACCCGCCTCAACTCCTTGAGGTCGTATCACACCCAGACACGGATGTTTTATGGTTCTCTGATTATTTTATCTGTCATCTTCGCCTATCTTTTATTAAGTTTCATTCTATCTTACCTGAGTGGATTCATCCTTCCAGTTTTCATCAGGGTAGCTCTTCTGGGAATTTTCCTTTTAGCCTTATCCATCGCCTTGTCATACTATTTGCTCAGACCTCTTTTCTATAAGCCCACTTTAGAAGATTTGGCAGTAAGAATCGAGGGAAAATTCCCCCAGTTGAACAACAGATTAATCGGGGCTTTACAGCTTTACCGGAATTTGGAGAGAAATCCAGAAGGTTATTCTGTCCAGATGATTGAAGCAATCATCGAGCAGGCAGACACAGTTGCCGGGGAGATGAATTTCAAATCTGTAGTGGATAAAAGACCCCTGCGCAAAACCTTACAGGTAAGCTCTGCTCTATTGGGATTGGTTTTGATCTTTACTTTTCTTTTCCCGGGACATTTCAACCGCTCTTTATATCTTTTCTCCCATCCATTGACCTCTGTGCAAGCACCTCAGAGATTTTTCTTCTCCATTTCTCCGGGTAATGCCGAGGTAGTGAAATATTCAAACGTGAAAATTGAAATAACCGCAGAAGGGCAAAAACCTTCCAAGATTAGTTTTTACTGGAGAGATGGAGAAGGTGCGTGGAATGAGGAGAGGTTGGAAAAACTGGACCAGGGCGGAGCAAAGGGTCAACTCCAGGATACTGTCGGTACAAGTAAAGAATATGACTTCGAATATCTTTTCAAACAGGCAAAAAGGGACATCGATTATTATGCCCAAGCCGAAGGGATAAAAAGCGAACAATACAAGCTGAAAGTCACAGATAAGCCCAGGATAATCAATCTGAAGCTAACTTTGAACTATCCGAAATACACCCAGTTGAAACCTTTAGTCCTGGACCAGAATGATGGAAATATCGAGGCTTTAGCCGGAACAAAAGTAAAAATCGAAGCATCTGCCAATAAAGAGCTTTCCAGAGGAAATCTGGTTTTCTCCGACTCAAGTAAAACGGAGATGAAAATCGACGGAAAAAAAGCCACTGGAGAGATTTTAGTAAGAAAGGATGATACCTATCATCTTGAAGTTGAGGATAAATCCGGCAATAAAAATCCAGACCCGATCGAATACAAGATAACTAAAAAAGATGACCTTTCTCCTCAGGTGGAGATAATCCAGCCGGGCGAAGACCGCGATTTGACTGAAAATATGCAGCTTCCTTTACTAATCCACGGCTCAGATGATTTCGGGTTCACTGGTTTGAGGCTGGTCTATCAGATCTCTTCAAAAGGTGAGCAGACCAAAAATTTGAAACTCCCCTTTGAGGAAAAGCTCGAAGGAGAGCTTAGCTCGGACTATCTCTGGGACCTATCCAACCTAGGCCTTATGCCCGGGGACAACGTGAAATATTGGGTCGAAATCTATGATAATGACAATTTCTCCGGACCAAAAAAAGGTGTAAGCCAGAGTTATAATCTCCGACATCCGACTTTAGCTGAGATAGTCGGAGAAATCGAGCAGGGAAGCGAAAACCAGTTATCCGATCTGCAGAAAAAATTAGCCGAACAAAAGGAGCTTCAGAAAAAATTAGAACAGCTCTCCAAAGATCTCTTGACGGAAAGCACCAATCCGCAGGGAAAAGGGTCAAAACTGTCCTGGGAGAAAAAAAATGAGCTGGAGAACCTTCTGCAGAAGCAAAAGGATTTAGCGGAAAGCCTGAAGAAATTGGGTGAAGAGGCAGGTAAAACCGCAGACAAAATCGAGCAGAACAATTTAGCCTCTTTGGAGATGCTGGAGAAAATAGCAGAGTTGAAAAAACTCTTTGAGGAGGTAGCACCGCCTGAACTTAAAGAGGCGATGAGAAAACTGCAGGAGGCTTTGGAATCACTGGATAAGGACAAGATAAAGGAGGCGCTCCAGAACCTGAATTTATCCACTGAGGAGCTTTTAAAAAGGCTGGATCGGACTATCGCCATGCTTAAACAGATGAGGATAGAACAGAGAATGGAGGATCTGGTCAAACTGACAGAAAGACTTACCAGGGATCAGGAAAACCTGAATAAGGAGATAGAAGAAGCCAAAAAGGAAGAGTTAAGCTCCCTTAAAGAAAAACAGGATGATTTGAAAAAGGGAACTGAAGGCCTGGAGAAAAAATTACAAGAGTTAAACGAGCTGATGAAGGAAACTCCGCTTCTTTCTTCTGAGGACATGGATACCCTAATGAATTCTGTGGAAAAATCCGGAGTCAAAAACGATATGGAGAAGACCAGCCAGAGCCTGCAGCAGGGACAAAAAAGTGAAAGCTTAAAATCAGGGAAAACCTGTTCTAACAAGCTAAGTAACCTGAGCCTGAAGTTCCAATCCATGCTTCAGAAGATGAAGCAGGGAGATAAAGAACAGATACTGGCAGATATGCGGAAATCGCTGCAGGATATCCTTTATCTTTCAGATTCCCAGGAAAGTCTATTTGAAGATACGAAAACCTTCCAGCCCAGAGAGACTGGCTTAGCAAACTTAGCCGCCCAAGAACAGAAATTAATGGAGGGATTAAACCAGGTTGGAAGCGACTTAAAAGAGCTTGCCAAAAAGACTTTTTATATAAATCCGGACTTAGGTGAGAAGCTGTCCCTGGCTTCAGTTAATATGCTCCAGGCGATCGGGAGATTGGAAGAGCTGGATGGTAACCGGTCTTTAAATTACCAGTTCGAATCTCTTTTCAATCTGAACCAGGCTGCTAAATCTCTTTTGGAGGGGGTGGAGAATGCCCGGAAATCGTGTTCTAATCCAGATGCCTTTGCGCAACTTCAGGGAATGTGCCAGAAGCAGGGAACCATAAACGACCAGAGCGTAGAGCTTTCAGAGCTGGGGATGTATACCATGGAACAGCAAGCCGGATTAGCCCGTTTAGCCGCGGAGCAGCAGGCATTGAAAGAAAATCTGGAGCGGCTTAACCAGGAATCTAGTAACCGTTCCCAGATCCTGGGAAGCCTGGACGACATCGCCCAAGATATGCAGAAGGTAGTTGAAGACCTGGAAAGAATGAAAGTGGACCAGAAAACCATAGACAGGCAAAAACAAATTCTATCCCGGCTTCTGGATTCAGAAAAATCATTAGTCAAAAGGGATTATTCTGAGAAAAGAAAAGCTGAAACAGGCGAGGATATCACAAGAAAGTCCCCGTTTCAGCTCCCGGCGAATATCGGAGCCTTGGACCAGAAGGAAAGAGAAAGAGCCCAGAGGCTTTCAACTGAGACCTATCCCAAGGAGTATGAAGAGGCGATAAAGGAATATTTTAAAGCCCTTTCCGAGCCGGAGAAAAAGTAGTCGCTCGATTCATCGAGCCAGAAGGGGCGTATTGCAATACGCCTCAAGCCTGTAGCCTGTAGGGGCGTTCAATTGAACGCCCCTACTAAACCAGTCTGTAGTTGCTCGATTCATCGAGCAGGGTCGCCCAATAAATTGGGCAACTACAACTCGTCCCTGTTCCGGAAGTTAATGATAAAACAGCGGACAGCCACAAGGGCTGTCCCTACATTGATCTAAAAGCATTTTTGCGATGAAACTTATGTTGAAAAAAATTCTTCTTACTTTTTTTTGTGTGGCTTTATTTTTTTCCTTCTCCTATTCCCAGAACCAGGGGTCATTCAACCGGGATTTAGATTTGGCTCAGGCTCTGGTCACCGCTGGCAGGTCTTCTGAAGCTGTGCCCATACTGGAGAAGTTGAAAAATATCTCCCCGGACAATAGGCAGGTCTTTTTCTTTTTGTCCAGAGCTTATCTTGACACCAAATCTTATCCCAAGCTTGAAGATCATCTCAAAACCTGGCTCAAGAAACATCCTGACGAATGGGCAACCTGGGCTATGTTAGGTGATCTTTATCTTAAAATCGGCGAAAAATCCAAAGCTAAGGAGTCCTTTAAACAGACATTAAAGGTAACCAAGGATACTCTGGAAGCTTATCATCTGATAGCCGCCACCTATCTGGCAAACAAAGAGATGGAAAAGGGAATCGAAACTTATAAACAGGGGATCAAAAAACTGGGGAACCCGCCTGTCCTGTTAAGGGACCTGGCAGGCATATATGAAGCCGCAGGAGATTATGCCTCAAGTCTGGAATATTATTTTGCCTGGGCAAAAGCTGATACCACTGTATCTCAGGAGGTAGAGCGGAAAATCATGCAGTTGATCGAATCAGGCGAAAGAACTGAGCAGGTCGAAAATGGGTTAAAAAGATTGATCCAGCTTGAGCCTAAGAAAAGTTTAGGTTATAAACTTTATGGCGACCTCATGCTGAAAAAGGGAGATCTGAACCAGGCTTTTGAGCTTTTCAAGACCGCAGACCAGCTTTCCCATTCTCAGGGGGAAAACCTGCTTCTTTTTGCCCGTACCTGTCTAAAGAGAAAATCCTATGAGCTTTCCCTGAGGGCAAGCCAGTACCTGGAGGGCACCTGTCAGAGCGCGGAATGTTCGATCGAGGCACGACTGCTCTCTGCCTCCTCCTTTGCAGGGCTTGAGAAATATACTGATGCCCTTTCAACTTACCAGAAATTGGCTCAGGATTTCCCTATCAAAGAAGTCCAGGCTCAAGCCTATTTCCAGATGGGGAATATCTACCTGGATAACCTGAAAAAGAAAGACCAGGCGATTTTGTGGTACGGAAAAATCCTTCCCCTGAAAGAGACTACTCTTTATCCGGGCACATTGATTAAATTAGGAGAGATTTATCTTTTAAAAGACCAGTTGGATAGCGCGCTTACCCATTACGAAAAAAACCTGAAGGACCCTCTATCCCAGCCGGTTTACGAGGAGCTTTCTTTCTGCCTGGCAGACGTATATTTCTATAAAGGGGATTTAGAGCAGTCTGCAGAATCGTACCAGAAGATAATAAATGATTTTCCCAAAGGGATGTTCGTGAACAATAGCCTGGAACGGTTAAACTTTATAAAAGATAACCTGGAGATGAACCGTCCCTTTTTGAAGGATTTCTCCAGGGCTCTGTTGCTTGAATATCAGGAGAATTTTAGTGAAGCAGAAAAATTATTCGAGAAGATCGCTCAGGCTAAGGTTTCAACATTGTCTGATGCTGCATTGATGGAGAAATCTTCTCTTTTACGAAAGAAAAGAGATTTCAAATCCTCCATCTTGGAATACCAATCCTTAAATGACAAATTCCCTCAAAGCCCCTATCTTCCACTGGCACTAAAATCTATTGGGGAGATTTACATGCAGGATTTGAAGGAAAACCAGAAAGCCAAAGAGACCTTTGAGCTTTTCTTAAAAAAATTCCCCACCTCCTTGTATGTACAGGAGGTCAGGGAAAAATTAAAAGCGCTAAGCGGCGGAGCTTAAGAGACCCCTGAAGGAGTGATCTCAGGAGAGCAACCCTTCAGTGTATTATCAAGTAGCATAGGTTACAGATCAATCAACTGACACAGGTAACAGTTTTGATTAGTTTTGAATCGTGATAGACCTCCAAAAGGTTTCTTTTTTGCTCTATTTTCACTAGTTTGCCAACCAGGATTTGGGGGTGCATACTTTAGGCTGAGGCCTGAAGCCTACGCTACGCGACTTTTTCAGGGAATATCCTTTATCGCGGGGCTGGTCCGCCAGAGTGTAGTTTTTCACTATTTCGGTAACGGTTTTTCAGTTATAGTAGTAATTGGGAAAGGAGACCGTTACCATGACAAAGTCTATCAGATTAGGACTGACGTCCAAATGGTTATCGGTAGTACAGGAGTATGAGCGAGTAAGGCAGAAGAGGTCGGAGAATTTCAATACAGTAGAGGAGATCTGTAAGGCATACAGAGTTCATCGCAAAAACATCCGGAAGTATTATGAGCGATGGATCAAATCTGGTAAGAAAGTGGATGCGCTTTTACCTCAGAAGAGAGGACCTAAGCTGGGGCAATTAAAGATCCTTTCAAAGGAAGAAGAAAGGACAATAGTCAAGATTCAACGTCGTTTACAGGCGAGTGGATTTGAGATATTTCATCTTATAAAGGGCAATGATAATTTCAAGGTACATCCATCAGTATTGACGATCTACCGTACCTTTAAGCGTTATCCCTTAAATAAGAAGCGTAAGGAGAAGATAAAAAGGTATGAGAAGAGGTATCCGGGCGAGCTTGCACATGCGGATACCTATAATTTATCGATAACCCTGTTTATTGAGAGGGCTAAGTATCATCTATTAGGTCTCTTGGATGACTGCACCAGGCTTTGTTATGTCGAGCTGATAAGAGATCTGCGGAGTGCCACAGCAACCAAGGCGTTTTTCAATGGGTGTAAGTGGTTTGCGATGCATGGATTTAAGATAGAGGAGGTCATGACAGATAACGGTTCTGAGTTTACTGCCTATACCAGCAGTAGAGCAAAGAAGACCCATTTTTTTGAGACCATGCTTGGGATTTTTGACATCAGGTATAGATATACCTTACCCTATCGTCCGCAGCCCAATGGTAAGATTGAGAGGTTCTGGAGGATATTATCTGATGAGTGCATAAGGCTTCAAACCAAATCACTATCTAAGGAGGATTTTGTAGCTGAGTTAGAAGGCTTTATGTATCGCTATAATTATCAAAGAAGACATGGAGGATTAGGTTATATCACACCGCTTGACAAATTAAAATCTGTTACCGAAATTATGAGGTAGTCCACTCAGGCGGACGTCTACGAGGGTGTAAAGTATCAAATCCCCATAGGTCGGGCACCTTGCCCGACCTTTTCGTTTGACTTTTTCAGGTTTTAATTAGTAAATCTTAACTTTTTCCTTCAGGGCTTTCACTTCCTCTTCCAGCTTTTTTATCTTATCGATGTACCCTTCTATCTGCTTCATCTTCATCTTGGTGCTGGTCCTCACCAGAAGACCCAAGGAGACCAGCATAAAGAAAACCGAGTTTATCCTCCTGAAGATTTCACCGAAGGTAAAAAGGCTGTCTAAAAAAGCTATTATCCCCAAGAAAAAAAGAACAGCACACCAGACTAGCATAACCTTTCCTTGACTTTTAAGGTTTAGTTCGTATTTTATTAGTCGACTCTTTTTTTTATATCTTTAGGAGGTCTCTAAAAAGAGTGGCAAAATAACCGTAATTAGTAGATAGATTCCATCCCCTTTAAGGGAGAGGAATAGGGTGAGGGTCACCCTCCCTTTATCCCTCCCTCGAGGGAGGGATAAATAAAAGTAACTCTCGTGGAAGAGGTTTCCAGTCTTTCAGCAGTAGTTGCTCGATTTATCGAGCTTGGATGCTCAATGAATTGAGCAACTACACAGAAATGTAGCCAAAAAACGCCCAATAAATTAGACAACTACAATGAATCCTGTAGTCGCTTGATTTATCAAGTCCAAATGGACCCAACAAATTGGGCAACTACATATTTTTTCGGAGGTAAAATGAGTTCAGGTATCATCCGCTGGTATAAGAAAGACCCGATAAATGTCTGGTTATCGGCATTGGTGTTTTTATTTGTTTTCTTGGTTTACCTTTACTGTATGGCACCCACTGTTTCTTTCTGGGATTGTGGAGAGTTCATTGCCTGCTCTTAT
>JALHSU010000160.1 GCA_022865345.1 Candidatus Zixiibacteriota bacterium | reverse complement strand
TATCTTGTCGCCTAATCTATTATGAGGCAACATCCCTTTTACCGAATGTATGAATACTTTATCTGGTGCTTTTGTCATTAACTTTGAGAACTCCTCTTTTTTCAAACCTCCTGGGTAGCCGGTGTAATGATAATAGGTTTTTAGCCTGCTTTTCTTTCCAGTCAGCATAACCTTATCACAGTTTATCACCACCACGTAATCGCCGCTATCCAGATGCGGTGTAAATTTAGGTTTGCCTTTTCCCAGAAGAATTTGAGCCACCTTAGAAGCCAGCCTTCCCAAAACCTTTCCCTGGGCATCCACCAGATACCATTTCTTCTCAATTTCATTCAGTTTGGGCGTATAAGTCTTCATCTAATCTCCTTTCTAATCCCGTCTTTCGAACTGTTTCTTGAATACGTTGCTTCAAGTCGTAACTTTTGAATATAAAAAAAGATATTGGTTTGTCAAGCACAAAAGATGTCCTGGGATAGCTAAACCGATGAAACCGCAGGGGTTCAAAATTTTGACCCCTACGCTTATTAGAACGCGTAGCAGAGGTTTTAGACCTCTGCTATCTACGAGAAGCAGAAACAAGTTTTTGCACTCCGGAAAACAACAAAATCCTTGACCGGAAAAGTGTGTGAATATATACTTGGATACGAGCATATAAGTCTATTTTTTAATCAGGGATAAATTCTCCTATGAATCAGGAAATCAGTAAAATCGAAAGAAAAAACGACACGCTTTTCTTCGGAATAAAAAAGAATATTTTCTTCCTGGGATTGGTAAGTTTCCTGACAGATATTTCTTCTGATATGGTTTATCCTCTGCTGCCGGTTTTTCTGACTGACGTTCTCGGTTCGAGCAAGGTATTTGTGGGGCTGATCGAGGGGATAGCGGAGAGCACTGCCAGCTTGCTTAAAATTTTCTCTGGCTGGTTCTCTGATAAGATCGGGAAAAGAAAGCCGGTAGTGATTTTAGGATATTCGCTTTCCTCGATAAGCAAACCGCTTTTGGCTTTGGTCACTTCTGCCTGGCAGGTTCTTTTCATAAGGTTCGCAGACCGCACCGGCAAAGGGATACGAACATCTCCCAGAGATGCCTTGATCGCGGAAACCTCTGACGGACAAAGAAGGGGAGCTTCCTTCGGCATTCATAGGGCAATGGACTCTGCAGGTGCGATTCTGGGTCCTCTTTTAGCCTTTGTACTTTTACCTCTTTTGAATAAAAATTACCGGCATCTCTTTTTGTTAGCTTCTATCCCGGCTTTTTTCTCAATCCTGGTCCTATTTGTCTGGGTAAAGGAAGCCAAGACCAGGAAGGAAAAAGTTCCTTTGGCTGAAAAAAAAGCAAGCTTCAAGTTTGACGCGAAATTCAAACTTTTTGTCCTGGTGGTGGCTCTCTTCACCCTGGGAAATTCGAGTGATGCTTTTCTATTCCTGAGGGCTAAAAGTCTGGGAGTGAACCTGGTCTTTATTCCTTTGCTCTGGGGACTTTTTAACCTGGTCTATACTCTTTCCTCCACGCCGGCTGGGATTTTATCAGACAAGATCGGCAGGAGGAAAATCATACTCTTCGGATTTCTTGTCTATGGGCTGTCTTACTTAGGTTTTGCCTTTGCTACAAAATCCCTGCACGTCTGGATACTTTTCGCAGTTTATGGAGCCTATTATGGCTTCACAGATGGGGCGCTTCGTGCTTCTGTGGCAGATCTGGTTAAAGAGGAGGATAAAAGAGGAACAGCTTACGGATTTTATCACGGAGCAGTAGGCTTCTGCGCCTTGCCAGCGAGCTTAATTCTGGGTTATCTCTGGCAGACTTTTGGAGCACATGTGGCTTTCTCCTTTGGTGCGGTTCTGGCTCTCCTGGCCGGAGTAATCTTTTATATCGGATTTTCCGAAAAAGATAAATGAGAAGATATTTAGTGGAGAACAGATCTTGGGTGAGAAAAGAGCACAGAGGCTCAGGGTTACCCTGTCACGCTTTAAGGGCGAGCCCACAATTGGCGGGTCGCCCCTACAGGGGCTTCTTGGAGTTGCCTCTGTTAAGGGTGGAAAGTTCTTTTTGATATTATCCTTCTTTTTTTTAATAAGCTGTGCAGCCTATCCCAGATATACTACTCATCCAGTTTCCCAACCCAGTTCTATATCAGAGAGTAAAATCGACAAGTTAAAAATGACCCGGATAATGGAATCTTATTTAGGAGAATCCCATTCTAAATTAGACTGCTCAGCCTTAGTGCATCAGATATATCTTAGATATTCCGGAATCAACCTTCCTCCCGAGACTAAAAAGCTTTTTCTTCTGGTCAAGAAGGTGGAAAAAGAAGAGCTTGCTTTCGGCGATCTGGTTTTTTTCACTGAGGATGGCTTATCCCCTTTTCACGTGGGAATCTACACCGGAAACAATCAATTCGTCCACTCATCCTCTTCCCAAGGGGTGACCATCTCTTCTTTAGACGAGAAATATTATGCCAGAAGGTTTTTAGGTGGAAGAAGGGTCATTCCCTGAAAAATGCTCAAAAGTTCAAAGGCTCAAATGCTCAAGAAAAGTGAGGGTTCAAAATTTTGAACCCCTACAAACTCGCTCTCTGTAGGTCTCCAGACCAACAGAGAAAATGGTTGTCTCTGAATTCAGCAGAATTTCAATTACAGGGCAGACATATAGAGTCTGTTGCTCAACTCATTGAAAGGTAATAGTGAGTCAGGAGTCGTTGACGTAGGGACAGCCCTTGTGGCTGTCCGCATTAGAGTTAGGACAGGGACAAGCCCTGTCCTTACATAAAATTTCTCCCAAAAAAGACTTCGGCAACAGTCTCCACAGGTCTGACCCTACAATCTCCTTTCCTTAAAAGGAGAGGGAAGCAAATCATCTTCCGGTTTTTGAATTACCAGAATAAAAAGAGGCGGGCTCTATTTTGAGAATATACTCATCCCCGGCTATCTTCAGAACAGTGGACTTAAATTCATTGCCTGACAGGCGTTCGATATCGTTAGCAGCCGATTTTCTCACCACGCAATAGGTAACCGGCTGCGATCTTAAGAAACCTCTCACCTTCTGCTCTGAATCTAAAAAAGGAATCGGGTGAGGGCTGAAAAAGGGAGCCCCGTTTATATCCACTGCAGCAACTTCTTTCCCGGTGTAATACTTCACCCCTCTGGCAAAAAATTTAGAACAGAGAACAGTTCCATTCAAATTCTGAATATCAGAAAGATACCGGCTGGCACGCTGCGAAGAAAGGTATGGTTCAAGATCACTGCTTATTGATACGGCTATAACCAGGAGCACAGCAGGCACTAAGGCTAAAAGATAAGTGCTCTTCAATAGTTTATTCTTAAAAATGAAATATAAGATCATTCCACCCAAAAGCGCAAAAGCTGCAATAGTAGCATAGACCGGAATTTTGGAGGAGATATAAGTCGAATATTGATCCCAGGCAATAATCAAACCCACTGGGATTGCCAGAAGGACAAGAGAACTTGCGAGCAAGGCTATCAGAAGTGCCCTATTTCGACTGTTCCTGGACATTGCCTCATACACGAAATCCCCTGCCAGAAGCGCCAGCGCAGGAAACATCGGGAAAATGTAGGAAACTAATTTCGAGTGAGCATACTGAAAAATAAGGAAAACCGCAACTATCCAGCAAGCTAAGAATATGTGGAAGGACCTGTCCTTCTTTAAAAGCCTCTGTGGAAGAAAAACCAGGGAAGCAAATGTAAACAGGCTCCAGGGGAAAGTGCAGAGGACTATAGTCAGAGGATAAAAATACCAGGTGTCATTCCTCGAATGTTCTGCCTCGAGTATCCTCCGGATATGATCATTATAGAAAAATTCATGAGTGAAGCTGTGACCGTATTTGGCGATCATAAAGGCATACCAGGGTATGGCTATCACACTGAAAATCAAAATCCCCCAGAAAGAAGACCGGCAGAAGATAAACTTCAGGTTTTTTTCGATTAATAAGAATGCGGCTACAGTCAAGAACGGCATCAACAGTCCCAAGGGTCCCTTGGTCAGAACGGCCAGGCCGGAAAATGCGAAAAATAAAAGTATCCCGGGAGTCTTCTTATTGTCGGAAGTATAACCCCAGTAAAAAGACACCAGCGACAGCAGGATGAAAATCGAGAAAATCATATCAGTATACACTGTCCTTGCCAACCCGATGTAAACCACGCCTGTCATCAGGACCAGTGCTGACAGAAAAGCCTTTTTTTCGTCCTTAAACCCATACCAGCCCAAAAAGTAAACTGATAGCACTCCTAAGATTCCAAAAACCGCCGGGAAAAATCTGACCCCGAAATTCGAAATCCCGAAGATCAAAAAGCTCAAACGCAAGAACCAGTACGTCAGTACCGGCTTCTCAAACTGCGGCTGGCCAAAAAGGTAGGGGGTCATCCAGGTATGCTGCTGAGCCATTTCTTTGGCTGACTGCACATAGAAAACCTCATCCGGATTGGTAAGGCTCAAAATCCCGTTGCCCAGGACCAAGAAAAAACAACCCAGGACGAGTAAAATCAATACTAACTTAAGATGGTTTATCTTGTGCTCCATTATTTTGCATCCTCAAAAGCTCGGTAATGGTTACAAATCTATACCCTTTCGCCCTTAATTTCTCCACCAGTTGCGGAATAGTCTTGACTGTCTCGCGCCTGTTTCCTCCTTCAGTTGAGAAGACCCCTCCTCCATCGTGAAATAGGATAATATCCCCGGGCCTGACATGATGAACCAAAAACTTTACGATATATTTATCATCAAAAGTTACCCAGTCCTTGGAATTTAAAGTCCACAGGACAACCTCATAACCCATTTCCTTGATTTTATCCTTTTCCTTATTGGTAATCCAGGCTTTTGGAGGTCTGAAGTAGCGGGTGGTTTGCCCGGTAACCTCTCTAATCACCCTCTCAGCATCCTTTATCTCTTTTTCCAGGGCTTCCATTCTATAATAGATGAGAACATGATGGTCGTAGGAATGATTCCCGATCTCATGACCTTCTTCAGCCACCCTCTTAGCTATCTGAGGATATTTTTCCACATATTCGCCAATCATGAAGAAGGTTGCTTTCACATCGGCTTTTTTCAGCGCATCCAGAATCTGGGGAGTCCAGACTGGAGAGGGCCCGTCATCGAAGGTCAATGCTACTACTTTTTCCAGGACTTCAACCTTGTAGATCGTGCCTTTCCTTACAATGACTGCCTGGTCGAAAAAGACGGAAAATGCCGCTACCCCCAAACCCACCACTATGAGCACTATTGCTGAGATGGTGATCAGCTTCTTCCAGTTTTTTCTCTTGGTCATACTGATGCAACCTTACGACGGCTCAGTAAAAGTCATAATTTATCAAGAACCTTCGATGTACAACTCAATCAAAGAAGTCCATGGGTCACTTTTAGTAGTATATACGGTTAAAAAAGAATAGGCAAGAAAAAACGGTGGCGTCTTAATTTCCTTTAATAGGAGAATGTCTTGAAACTTGTAATGATTGAATGGTTAGATTCCCATTCTGGGTCTGGGTGGTAGTCAATTGAACAAATTAAAAATGCCTATGAACCACTTTATTGCAGACAAAAATTTACCTCTCTTCAGAATTTTGTCGGGCAGTCTATGACAGCCCGACCTACGACTACTGTAGCGTTGCCACTCCAGTGGCAACGGATGGAAAACTACAAACCTTAGAGCAAAAAAGAACGTCCTCACTGGAGTGAGGACGCTACAGAATTAAAGCTTTAAGAGTTCAGCAGGTGCATCCATTAGCTGTACTTTTAAGGATTTTTATTTAATTATATGTCCTATCCTATTCCATCTGACCCTTTGCGGGAAATGGATAACATTGTAGGCGATATTTTTCGGAATAGAGAGTAAATCATCCCTCCTTACCTCAGGAGCGTTCAGATCCGGTTCCCAGGAGTAGTGGATGATCATCGCTTGGCCTAATACCAGCCTGCGATCCAGTGGGCCCCAGAATCTGCTGTCGTAACTATTATCCCGGTTATCTCCCATCATAAAGATATTCCCCTGGGGGACAACATAAGGGCCAAAATTATCCCGGTTACCCATCCCCTGAGGTAAGACAGTCTTATCAGTGAATTTAGACTCCGGAGGATTGGGAAATATCCTGCTGTTAACATAAAGTACCTTGTCCTTGATCAAAATCGTGTCTCCAGCCACAGCTACACATCTTTTAATGTAATTCACCTTCTGGTCTTGTGGATATTTGAAGATGACTATATCCCCGGCTTTAGGCTCCCGCAGGGCTGGAAGATGAATATTGGTAAAAGGTATGGGAAGTTTTGAACCGTAAATGAATTTATTAGCCAGGAGAAAATCCCCGATCAACAGAGTATCCTCCATTGAGCCAGAGGGTATCTTGTAAGCCTCCACCACAGAAGTCTTGATCATCAGGGCTAAAATAAGGGCTATGGCAAATGATTCGACATATTCCCTCAGGATAGATTTTTTCTTTTTCGGTTTTTCTTTCTTAGAAAAGAGTTTCATTTTTCCTCCTGTAATCAGTATCTTTTTTAATTATACGCATTTCCAGAGGATAAGTTTAAAAATATATCCTTACCCCTTCTGCTCCTCGACTTTTCCCTCATCCGCCTTTTCTGCCACTATCTCTTCTTGTTTCTGAATTTCGACCCATTCCAGGAAATGCTCTCTTTCCATCTCTTTCTCGGAGATTCTGCCAGTAAGCCAACTGCGGTTCATCGGAAATTTTTCCGGGTTCAGATGGGCATTGTAGAAATGCCAGATGATGATGGCTGAAGTGGCTAACAGGGCTTCGTCCGAATGGGCTTCTTTGGCGATATCGGCTACGAATTTTGGAAAAATCCTAAGAGCAGTACCTAAAAACCAGAGGATTAGCCCGGATAGCACCATAACCACCATACCCCAGTAAACTGCCCAGTAATCGAACTTCTCAATGTAGGTAAATTTCCCGAACTTGGCCTTTTCCCTTTTCCTGCCCAGTAAATAATTGAGCGTGATCCAGAGGTCTTTAACATCCTTGGGCCTGGGAAGGAGTTCCCTGAAGATTTCCCTTCCCTCCCGGCTGAAAGCCAGGAACAGAAGATGGTATAAGGCAATCCCGATAAGACCAGCTGCTCCGACCCGATGTAAAATCCTGCTCACCTGCAGCCCGCCAATTGCGGAGAAGAAAAACTTAGCCCAGGCTAATTCGTGGAACTTAATCGGTAAACCGGTGATGATCAGAATCAAAGTAGAAACCATCAGGATGATATGCTGAATTCTAATATCCAGGCTCAGCCGAGGATACATCACTTCTTCTTTCTTCTTCTCTTCAAGAGGTGGAATCTCGACTTTTTCTTCTCTCAGCTCCGCATATCTATCCTTAAGCTCCTTTTGAAGTTCTTCTCTGGCTCTTTCCTTAACTAACTTTTTTATCTCCTCCTTAAGATGTGGAGTAAGAGAAAGGTCTTTGGTCAGATCGTCCCAGATCTCCTGCTCTATCTCTCCCTGAAGTTTATCCAGGCTTACTTTTGGTTCAAGTTCTTTTTTCTTCTTGCTGAAAAACATTTCCAACTTAGTCTAACCTCTTTTATTACTCTTCACCTTTTCTTTTAACTATTAACTTCTTCCTTAAATCCAGAATAATGTAAATTATTAAAGCCAACATCACTGATAGGGTCAGGTATTTAAAGAACTGGCTTACATAATAGATTATCCCAGCCTCTTTTTTAGCGGGATTTATATGAATCTTCCCTTTGGCGAAATTTTCACTTGCTCCCGGATGGCATTTGCCGCAGGTTTTGGGGATATTATCGACATAGATGGAGGAACGGGGATCATCCGATTTGAAGATGGCATGCACCTCATGGCAGCTGGAGCAATTGGCGACTGTTTTGGCTCCGAATTTAATCGCCACTCCATGAAAGCTTTCCCTGTAGGTCTCCACCGGCTCAACCGGGATGTCATATTTTTTGATCAATTCCATATTAGCATGACATCTGGCGCAGGTGACAGAGACCTGAGTTAAAAACACCTTGGATTTAGGATCAATATGTTCCTTTATATTATGCTCCCCATGACAATCAGCGCAGGATGGGGCTGCCAGAATATGTTTACTCCTGAGCGCCTCACCATGCACGCTTATTTTATATACACTATAAATATTAACATGACAGGCCCCACAGGTCTGAGGAATATGCTCCTTATTGGTTCGAGACAAGGTATCAGCTTTGTCGAAGATATAATGAGAGCCGTGACAGTCCTGGCACATAGGAGCTTTGACATCCCCTAAGGCGGTGGCTCTTCCATGCACGCTTTCACCATATTCTTTATATTTAATTAAATCAGGGGCCCCGGCTAAGTTCCCT
The DNA here is from genome assembly GCA_022865345.1 of Candidatus Zixiibacteriota bacterium. Taxonomy (NCBI): domain Bacteria; kingdom Pseudomonadati; phylum Candidatus Zixiibacteriota; species Candidatus Zixiibacteriota bacterium. Next base: position 33,265 of record JALHSU010000160.1, on the reverse strand, counting down.
TTATAATGACATCTCTGGCAATTAACTTTCCGTAGATTTTTACAGGGGAAATTGGTAGCATCTATATGGCAATAAACACAGGCTTGTTTCTTATGCACTGATGTATAAAAAAGGTCAAAATCGACATATTCTGAGATAACCCTTCCATCTGTTAGAACTTTCTTTAAATTGGGATTAGAATGGCAATGCCTGCATTCCTGGTTAGAGGGAAGCTCTTGAGTCAGCCCGTGAACCGATAAAGAGATTAAAAAAAAACAAAGGTATATTATAATTCTAATTTTTTTCATCAGCTACGCCTTGATATTTACGCTCATATTCCAAGGGGTGCTCGACTTTAAGCTCCTCTAAAGAAACTTTGCCATCAATCCATATACGGGACATCGGAAATCTCTTGGGATTCAAATGAACGATATACAGGTGCCAGAGTAATATGACCACTGCGATTATCACCCCTTGATAGCTATGCATTACTCTGGTTATGTCTATCGCCCATTTGGGAAGCACCAGCATCGCCTGGGTCTGATACCAGAGCACCAGCCCGGTTATTATCATCAGAAAGGAGCCAGCTACTACTGCCCAGTACTGAAATTTATCCTGCGGAGCATATTTATCGATCTTGGGATGTTCAGAGGAAAGGCCTAAAGTAAATGCGACGTTTTGAAAAGCATCTTTAAAATCCTTAAACTTTGGAAGCATTAGTAAAAATTCTTCATGCGCATAACGGGTAAAGATGATATAGAAAAAGTGATAAATTGCTACAAAGATTAAAAGGACTGCGGCAAAACGATGAAAGATACCCCTGGCGATCACCCCTCCTTCCAAATTGATCACCAGCTTGCCGAGCCAGGAATCATGAAATTTCAAAGCCAGGCCCGTGATAATGAGGATTATGAAGCTGATCAGCAGAAGAAAGTGCTGAACCCTCTGGCTACGGGTAAACCTTTGGACCATCATTTTCTCTTCCATATTCTTTCTCTTTTTACTGTTCTTCGGGCGACCCTTTTTACGTTCTGTTGAAAAAATTCGTAATCCTGTCATTGCGAGTCCCCGTAGGGGACGAAGCAATCCACTTCACATATATCAAAGGTCTAACGATTGCTTCGTCGTCCATTGGACTCCTCGCAATGACATCAGAAGGCCTTTTTAACATATCCTTTCAGGGTCGCATTGTCAAAATGATTCAATTTAAAACCCCTTTATTCTTCGCCTTCTCCTTCCTAAAACGTCCAGAATGATATATATGGCAAAAAGAACTCCTAAAATTCCTATGAACCAGGTATAAAACGTTCTCACGATATAAACCCCTAAGGATGATTCCTTAGTAGCTTCGACATGAACCTTCCCCCTGGCAAAATTCTCTGAAGCCCCTTTGTGACATTTTCCGCAAGTCTGGGGTATGTTTTTAGGATTTATTGATGACCTGGGGTCAGAGGAGGGCAATATATCGTGATATCCATGGCAACTGGCGCAATCTGCAACCACCATCTCTCCATACTTGTGAGCAATCCCGTGAAAGCTATTCATGTAGGTATCATAGGCAACTGGCAAGAGCCCATATTTTTTAACGATTCTTTCCTCGGAATGACAGGCGCTGCAGGTCTTGGGGATATTTTTAGGACTGACTCTACCAGAGGGATCTCTGACCGCGGTTATACCATGCTCGCCGTGACAATCAGTGCAGGTTGGCGAATCTAAGATTCCTTTAGCTAAAGTTACACCGTGTATACTCCTTTGATATACCTCATCTATTCCCGGATGGCATTTAGCGCAGGTATGAGCTATATTGACTTTGTTCACTGGCGATTTGGGGTCGTCTGCCGGTCTCATCTCGTGAGCTCCATGACATTCGGTACAGGCTGGTGCAACTAAAAGACCACGTGCTCCAACTGCCATTCCGTGAACGCTTTTCTCAAAGGCTTTAAAAACAACCGGCTGAGGTAGTTGTTCGTATTTTGCCATAATCTTCTCATCCTCGTGACACTTGACGCAGCCCTTAATTATATTGTTATGAAAGATTGGAGATTCAGGATTCTTTCCAGCTAAAATCCCATGAGCACCATGACAGCTCACACAGGAGGGCACATCTGGGTTTTTCTTCTGGAATTCTTTCCCATGCATCCCTTGAAAAAAATCCTCAGTTTCCTTGGAATGACACTCCCGACAGCCGGAGATCTCCTGGGTCAGGCGAGCGAATTTATCCTCCTGTTCTCCTGCTTTTATTTTGTGTTCAGAATGACAGTTTCTACAATTGGGCAGCTCTCTTAATTTAGCCTTAGCATGAATGCTTTTATTTAATTCGGTAAAGATTTTATTATGACAGGTGCCGCAGACTTTTACCGGCTCCGGCAGGGTAGCCCGATGTGAATCATGGCATTGATAGCAAAGAACCTTCCCTTTAGCCCCACCAGGGAACTCAACTGAGCTATGCTGGTAGGTGGAAAAGTAAACGTTTTCCCTGTCCTTATGGCATTTAAGACATAATTCAGCCCGGTTATTCTTGTTTGTGACGGAATTAGGGTCCTGGGTTGATTTAATGTCATGTCCACCGTGACAGGACCAGCACCCGTCCTTAATAAGATTGTGCATTCCTTTGGAGACTATCTCTTTTGTATCCGAGTGACAGCTTCCGCAATCCGGCGCAGCTAATTTCTCAGCGTGGGGTAAGTCCGTAATGCCTTGATGGCAGTTCGTACACTCTAATTCACCGTGAATTGAATTTTTGAATGAAGACTCATCCACATAAAGGGAAATAGTCCTCCCTTTTTCGGTTTTGCTCAGTGTTTTATCCCCGTGACAGTTCAGGCAGTCGGCGTTGGAGAATTGCCCCCAGCTTCTTGCCGATCCCAGTAAGAACAAGACCGTGGTCAATAAAGACAAGTTAAGAGCTTTTTTGATTTTTGACATCAAGTGTCCCTGCCCAAACGAAATTTATCCTTGTTTTTCAGCCTTTCGTACTCAGCCCCGTGTTTTTCCTCTAACTCCTTTTCCGAGATCCTGCCGGTCATCATGCCCAGGTTCACCGGATAGCTTTCCGGCTCAAAGATCATAAAGAACATATGCCAGACTATAATCGCTACAGAGGCTAAGATCGCCTCATAGAGATGAATAGCTCTGAAAACATTCAAAAGCCACAGGGGCATAAACTTCAAGAAGAAGTTCTCAAACCACATCGGGAACCCGGTTACAGTCATCACAATAGCACCCCAGATCAATGCCCAGTACTCAGCTTTCTCCATATAAGCATATCGGTCAAACTTAGGAATATCCTTGGTCAGGCCTAAATAGTAATTTATATTCTGAATTACAAGGAGTATGTCTTTGGGGCCAAAAAATATTGCCCGGAGCTGTGCTCTGCCCCTTGGGGTGAAAATGATATAGTAGAGGTTATACACACACACCAGAATGAAGATCACCGCAGCTATTCTGTGGATATCACTCCTCAGATGTGCACCCGCTTCAGTTTTTACCATCCATTTAGCCCACCAGGCATTCGGAAACTTCAAAGCGAATCCGCTTATGGCTAAAGTAGTGAAGGTTAAAAAAAGCAAAAGGTGCTGGATTATCTCGCTTTGATTGAAGCGGATTACGGTTGCCTCTTTCGCCTCTTTATATTTTTCCCTGACCCTTTTCCATATTATCAAAGAATTGTGCAAAAGCATCCCCCCGATGACCACGACTATCAAAACGATATAAATCCTTCTGACTATATAGACCCCGACCTCCTTTTTCGTAGTAATGGCTGAATGGATTTTACCTTTGGCGAAATTTTCTCCGGCATTAGGATGACAATTCCCGCAGGTCCTGGGAAGGTTAGCGATGTTAATAGAGGATTTAGGGTCGGTTGAGGGCCTGACATCATGATAGCCATGACAACTGGCACAATTAGCCACCCCTTTCCAACCCGCACGACTATCCACTCCATGGTAGCTGTCTAAATATTTAGTCATTCTTTGAGTGACGAATCCGTATCTATCAGTAATCTTTTCTGCTGAATGACACCAGGGACAGGTGGTCCTGGAGATATTGGCTGGATAGACCGTAGAGGTATTAACCCAGGGTGGCTGGATAGAATGTTCGCTATGGCAATCGGTGCAGACCGGAGCTTTAGAATTGCCCGCCAGCGCGGCTTTACCGTGTACTGATTCTTTAAAGACCTGATAATCTCCATAATGACATTCTCCGCAGGTTGAAGGGACATTATGGCGATAAATCAGAGAAGAAGTATCAGTTGGCTCTTTAAGCGCATGACTTTCGTGACAATCAGTGCAGATCGCTGCATTGATCAACCCTTTTTCCTCGATCGCCTTTCCATGTATGCTCTCGCGATAAAGCTTGTAAGGCTCTGAAACCTGCAAATTGTATTTTTTTGCCATTCCAGGGCTTTTGTGGCAATTATCGCACATCTTGGGAATATTCAGGCGGTAAGTAAGAGACTTGGGGTCGTCCTTGCTCCTGATATCGTGCGAGCCGTGGCAGTCCTGACACCAGGGCGCATCCTTTATCCCCTGAATATATTTTCTCCCGTGAAAACTTTCGCGGTATTCTAAAAGCGTAGCCTTATGACATCTGCCGCACTGAACTATACCCGGTTTGACCATATGGACTTCATCTTTGACCTCAGTATGGCAGTCGATGCAGGTTAAATCTTTATGGATTAAGCTTTTGATTATGGAAGGGTCAATATATAAGGAGACTTTTCTGCCATATTCATCTGTCATCAGTAAATCTTTAGCCCCGTGACAGGAAAGGCACCTTATCTCTTTTGCCTGTGAACAGAGAGGTAAAAACAGCGAGATTAAGCCCCAGAGAAAAACGACCTTATATTTTGTTAAACAGCTTTCCTTCACCAGGTATCACCTATGTGAATAATTTCACTATCTATATTTTCAAAGATATTTATTCTTACCTTATTTGTCAAGATATTTTGTCAAGCATTTTATAACTTAAGCAAGTTCCGTCATTATAGAACCTGAGCATAAAGCTTTCCCCTTCGTCTGCCAAATCACTTACGCCACTAAAGTGGCACTTTTATTCATGTTATCCTTTTTTCCACCTCAAAATATCATTATAGCTCACATAGATAATCAAAATCAGGAGAAAAGCCAGTCCGATCTGCTGGATGATCGCTCTTTGCTTAAGCGAAAGAGGTTTCCCCCTTAACTTTTCCAGACCTAAGAAGAGGATATGACCACCGTCCAGCACAGGTATCGGGAGTATGTTTATGATCGAGAGGTTGACTGAAAGTAAAGCTATAAAGGAGAAAAAGTTTGCCAAACCTAATTTCGCAGTCTCCCCGGCTGTGCGGGCAATGAAGATCGGTCCTCCGACCATCTTTAGAGAAGCCGCTCCGGTGAAAAGCCCTACCAGAAATTCTACAGTTTTCACGACGAGGAAAACGGTCCACCCTACCCCCGCAAAAAATGATTGAAAAAGCTTTTTTGGAGGGGTGCGTTCAGGACCGATCCCGATCATTCCAATCTCTATAGTCTTTCCTTCTTCATTTTGCACTTGCTCCTTTACGGTTGTGATCTTAGCCTCAAAAATTTCGTTCCCCCTCCTCCATTTTATAGTAACGGGCTTTCTTACCACTTTATAAATAATCTGAGCCATTTCATCAAAACTTCTAACTTCGGTCCCATTCACCAAAATGATCTGGTCTCCACTTTTGAGTCCGGCTTTTTCTGCCGGGGTATCTTTGCCCACCCGACCAACAGTTGTTTTCTCATAACGATCTATGCCGTTAAAGAAGAATATTCCCCAGGAGATAAGGATAGCCAAGAGAAAATTCATCACAGGTCCCGCAACGATTATTAACCCTCTCTGCCAAACTGGCTTGCCTAAAAATTCAAAAGGCTCCCACTTCTCTTTTTCTTCATCCGGATTTTCTCCAGCCATCTTCACGTATCCGCCCAGAGGAATCCAGGAAATACAGTATTCAGTATCCCCGATCTTCTTGCCTATCATCTTAGGAGGAAAACCTAACGAAAACCTTTCTACCTTTACCCCGGCCTTTTTTGCTACCAGGAAATGGCCAAATTCATGCACGAAAACCAAAATCCCCAGAGCTGCTATGAAGGATATGACATCTATCATGTTTGAGTCCACCTTAAGTTTTATCGGTTATTCTCTCGCTGAATAAACTTCCTGCTCTCTTCTCTTGCCCATCTGTCTGCTTCTAAGATCTTCTCCAGGGTCGGATTATTTTTTACTTTATGTGCGGATAAAACCTTTCTTACCAGCATAGGTATCTTATCAAAGGAAAGCTTTCTGAGTAAAAAGGATTCAACCGCCACTTCATTTGCCGCATTCAGTACGCTGGGGGCAGTGCCGCCAAGCTCCAAAGCGAAATAACAGAACTTTAGTGCCGGAAATCTTCCCAGGTCCGGCTCTAAAAAAATGAGATTTTTTATCCGGGTGAGATTTAGAAAGTTATCATTGGTCTCGATTCTTTCGGGATAAAGCAGAGCATATTGCAAAGGCATCTTCATATCCGGTCTGCTCATCTGTGCTATCAGGGTGCCATCTACGAACTCTACCATAGAATGAACCACTGACTGGGGGTGAATTATCACCTTTATCTGTGAGGCTGGTATCCCGAAAAGCCAGTGAGCTTCGATCACCTCTAACCCTTTATTCATCAAGGTAGCTGAATCTATGGTGATCTTCTTCCCCATTTGCCAGGTAGGATGGGAGAGGGCCTGGCTGATGGTTACCCGGGATAGATCCTTCTTTTTATTTAGATAGAAAGGCCCTCCTGAAGCTGTCAATATCAATCTCTTAACCTCGTTTTTTTCCCCGGCCAGCAGGCATTGTTTAATGGCAGAATGTTCGCTGTCAACCGGGAGAATCTCTGAGCCTTTTTTCTTAGCCAGGTCAGTCAGAAGCTCCCCTGCCATAACTAAGGATTCCTTATTGGCTAAAGCCAAAGTCTTCCCTGCTTGAAGGGTAGCAAAACTGGGTAAAAGACCGGCAGAGCCGACTATGGCATTGATGACGATATCAACCTCAGGTGAAAATACCATCTGGTTGATACTATCAGCCCCGTATTCTATTTTAATTTTATTATCTCTGAACCCACGCTTGACTTTCTCGAAGCTTTCTGTTTGAGTCAATACAGCCATTTTAGGCTTGTATTCTCTAATCTGGCACTTAAACAGTTCAAAATTCCTGTGTGCGGAAAGCCCGAATATCTCGAACCTATCCTCGAAGCTCTTCAGAACCTGAAGAGCGCTTCTGCCGATCGACCCGGTGGAACCAAGAATAACAACTCTTTTCTTTTCTTTGCTTTTTCCCATATCACCCTTAAAGGATTTTGTCTGAGTTAGAATATATATTTACTCTGTTTTTAAATCAAGGGATTTATTAAAGATAAATGTAGTGGCAATTCATGTCCATTTGGATCCATCTGGAAATTCCCTCGACAAAATCCAGCTTTAGAGAATTCAGCTTGAAATTCCTGCCCCGCAAGGGTTTGTTCTGGTAACGGAGCGACGTAGTAGTAGGTAGGTCAACCATACCTGAAAGGTTGGTTGACAATTTATTTTTTGTCTGGTTACATCTGGAGCATCCTTGCGACGGGTGGCACCCTCAAACTCGTTTGAGGGTGATTACAATCCTGATGTGCCCGTCGGGACCTTGACCTGACAAAACGGTAGACCCAGAGCCTGCCCGCAGGGTTGCCCTCAACCTGGGTCTAATCGCAAGCCCACCTTGAAGGCAAGGTGGGCTACCAAGTTATATGTAAATAAAAAAGACCGTCCGTAGGACGGTCTTTTTTTAACCTAACTAAGTCCCCTCTACCTCACCAGCAGCATCTTTTTGGTAGCACTGAATTCTTTAGCACTCAATTTGTAGAAGTAGATCCCACTGGATACATCATAACCTTTGTCATCTTTACCGTTCCAGGTAGAGGTATAATTGCCAGCCTCTATCTCCTCGTTCAACAGGGTCTTGACCTTCTGGCCAAGGATATTATAGACCGAGATCTCCACTTTCGTTCTCTTGGGTACGGAGAATCTGATCTGGGTAACTGGGTTGAACGGGTTAGGATAGTTCTGGGACAGGGCAAATACCTTAGGCACAGAACCATCCTGATCATGTACTGAGGTTACATTAATCGGAAGCTCAACCGAAGGACCACCCGCGTTCCCGGAGAAGTCAATGGCAGTCAGTTTATAGTAATAGGATCCGTTCACCAGATTAGTGTCAACAAATTCAGTCCCAGAAGAATTTCCGATTCGGTTAGAAGGAGATGGCGTGAAGCCTGAGCTGGTGCTGCGGTAAATGGAGAAATAGTTCACGTCCGGATCAGGAGACTGATCCCATCTCAACTGCACGTTATGTCCCTGAATCAGAGCTGCAAGACCGGTAGGTACTGCAGGAACTAAATTATCCAGAGAATATCCGCTGTCCGGTAAGGATTCATAGAAAATCCCCGGATCTGAAGTGTGCCCGGAGACATAGAAAACCGACCAGCGCATCCCGGAGACGACAGTAGAATCAAACAGAGTCGGTGCCACATACCCGTAACGATCATGATGCTGGACAGGTACTGAGTTTATGAAAGTCCAGACCGTTCCTGCAACCGAAACCTTTGCTCCAGGTTTTAGATTCGGATATAATGACAGCATATCCTTGAATGAATTTACCGTTCCAGCCAGAACCTTAGGAGCAGAAGTATCGTCTCTTCTCCAGATACCATAATTTATGACTGGATGGTTTATGTCATCCTCACCGGCGAACATATTCCACAAAATGCTCACCTGTTTCCCCTGATCATTAGGTATATCCGATATCTCCACGATACTTCCCGCATGTGCCTGGGCTGCAACTCTCTTAATAGAATCCCACAAAAGCTTCTGCGCATAAGCGGGATTGTGCATGCCCATACTACCATCGTTCAGCACAAAGTAGTAGTTGTATGCTCCACCCTTCTCTGTGATAGTCAAAAGCGGATCCAGATGGTTTCTAACTACTCCCTGGTTCTTGGGCAGAAGTGCTCCCAGGGAATCCAGAACCGCCTCTATTTGCGCCTGAGCCGTTCTCACGAATACTAAGCTTACACTTCCATGACAGGTTTGACAGCCGGCATCGTTCAGGATATCGTCAGTAGAATCATCCGGAGTGCCATTATCGGAAAAGACCGCAAAAGTATGTTCTCCTACCTTGGTGATCTTATCCGCAGGCGATGTAGCCATATGGCAGGTAACGCACTTTTCGGTGGCATAGGTATGGGCTCCATCAGGATATAACTCGTTAGGGTACTCATACCCGCTTATCCCTTCAAGCATTTCAGACTGGTGCGAGTGATGGAACCCGCGGCTGCTGAGCCTGACTGTGTGACAGTCATAGCACACACCGTACACTTCCGCTCTTCTGACCTGGCTGGGATTCTCTGCGCTATGCGGGTCATGACAGGCTGCACAGGTGATTCCCTCTACGAATTTATAGGGGGCTGCTGAAGTTTGTCCGCCAATCGTCTCGGCGAGATACCCTTGAGCCGTGTGACATCTGGCGCAGGAAGTGCGGTTCATATGCTCAGGATCAGAATCTTCCCCGTATGCAATCGCATGTCTGGAGTATTTCCATTGATATGGCTTTCTATGATTCGTACCTCTATCATGACAAACTGCACAAACGCCAGTGCTGAGGCTGACTCCGATTCGGTTGTATCTATTCTCGCCTCCGTGCCTGCTTCCCGGTCCATGGCAGTTCTCGCACTGGATATTGCCTAAGTTGGCTAAGTCCGGATAATGAACTACCATCGAGTCCCAGTTGCCTGGCTGGGTCGTATCAGGAAAAGTCCAGCTTAATAAAGCAGCTACATCATCGAAACCGTAATTATTGGCTGCAGGATCAGTGTCATAGCCGACTGTATGACAGCTTATACAGTTAGGACCATAGTGGTCACTGGCTATCCCATCTATACCCTCTGTGAACAGTTTGGCATGTCCTGTCCCCTGCCATTCTGCAACTTTGGCGTTATGACAGAAAAATCCGCACTGGGGCCAGTGTGGTGTCATTCCCCCTTCGACTCCGGTCCCTACCCAGGTTCCCGCGCTGATATACATTGTGTCCGGGTTACTGGTCCCGCCTGCTCCAGTTATAACCACGGTAGCTATGTAAGTTCCTTCAATATCCGGAACCATAGTGGGATTCTTGATCGAAGTATTACTTAAAACTGTAGACGACCCGATTGGCCGGGTAAGAACCCAAGAATAGGTATAGGTATTGGTATCGAATGCTACATTAACTGTGAAATAGACTTTGCTGCCTACTCCCACGTTAGGTAACGCGGTAGAGGTCCTGTGCAGAGTGGTATCTTGGGTAAGGTCTCTGGGCGAATACCCTATTAACCTTATCTTAGCCACTGGAACTGCTGCCAAGGAAAACTGGAAACTCAGTAGCAGTAATATGCCAGTAACCATCAAAATTAATCTCTTGTTCATTCTTCTTCCTCCCAAAAAATGAATGTGAAAAAATTCACTAACTAATCTGCATTATTTTCTCTTAGGAAATCACCTCCTTCTTGAAAATTCAAGCAAAGAATTTTATTGTTACTTTTTGGTTAAGTAGCTAAGTATTAATGACTTAACAAACTTAATATAAGTTCTATTCTCCTCCTCGGGCTAACTTAAGCCCAATAAACAAGACTAAATGTATAAAACAAACCTTTTTTGTCAAGTCTTTTTTGATATTTTTTACAAAAAAATATAGTGTTATTTAATCCAAAGACCCTTTTGGATTTCCCGACAATATAGAAAATCCCTTTTTAGCCGCTCCCTCCCCTTATTTTAATTTTAGATTATATCTGGATGTTATTAAAAAATTTGGAAAGAAATGTCAAGATATTTTTTAAAAAACTGCTAATTCTTTTGAAAAGAAGTAAACCTCAAAACTATACGGCGGCTTCTTCATTTTTCCTTTTTCCCGAAAATAGAATAAAGCTCCTCAATTATCCCCTCAGTTTCATAAAGGTCGTCTCTAAGTTTAAATCCGGCTTTTCTCAAGCCCTGCAGAAGTTTTACAGTCTCCGGTACTTCTGTCCCTTGCTCCTGGAGTTCCTCAGTTTGACTGAAAAACTCAGATTTTGATCCGTCAAAAAGGATTTTACCCTCCTTAAGATAGATTATTCGTTTACATACCTCTACTACCAGTTCTAAATTATGAGAGATCAAGGCAATAGTAACTCCCTTTTCATTAAGCTCCAGCAGGATTTTTTTAATTCTGCAAACACCATCAAAATCCAAGCCGGCTGTAGGCTCATCTAAGATCAGAATATTGGGCTCAAAGGCTAAGATGCCGGCTATAGCGACTCTCCTCTGCTCTCCGCTACTTAAGGAAAAAGGTGAACGCTGGGCAAAGGCATCGAAATCCAGACCTATGACTTCAAGCGATTTTCTCACTCTGGTATCGATTTTCTCTTTTTCCAGACCCAGATTTTTTGGACCAAAAGCGATATCTCCATATACCGTTTCCTCGAAAAGCTGTTTTTCTGGGAATTGAAAGACCAGCCCGACTTTCTGGCGGATTTTCTTCAGATAGGATGCCTTCTCTCTTATCTCCAGACCCTCAACCTGGATTAAGCCTGAGGTTGCGAAAAGCAGGCCATCCAGAAGCTGGGCTAAAGTGGTTTTTCCTGAGCCGGTAGGACCTATCAACCCTACGAATTCTCCTCGTGTGATTTTCAGGTCAATCTTCTCTAAAGCCATTTTGGAATTTCTACCGGCGTGATTGTAAGTAAAGCTCACTTTTTCCAGCTCTACTTGCAGGCCCACTAAAGGTTTTGGCTTGAACTGCTCAACTTGCCCAGTTTTCTTTTGAATTATAGGCAGATAATAGTTTACCCCTGGTAAGGACAGAAGTTCTTGAATCAAATCTTCAATCCCTCTGATTTTTCTCTTGAAATTTAAACCTCTTCTTTTAAGGCCGTTGGATATCTCTAAACTCTTAGTGATAGATAATCCTATTTCCTTCAACTTAGTTTCTTCTTCAAATACTCTTTCTGGTGAATCATCCATGAATATTTTCCCCTTGTCTAAAACCAGAAGGCGTTCAGCTAAGAGTGCCTCTTCTGGAAACTGAGTAATATTGATTATGGTGACCTTACCCTCAACTACCAGCTTTTTGACAAGGAGATTGAACATCTGCCTTCCTTCAGGATCCAAAAGTGAGGTCGGCTCGTCCAGGATCAGGTATTTTGGCCTCATGGCTAAGACAGATGCGATTGCCAGTCTCTGTTTTTCCCCGCCTGAAAGTGAGTGAGGTGCGGAATTTTTATAGTCCCACAGATGAAAGGCGGAAAGTGCCCACTCCACTCTTTCCCTGATTTCTTCAGATGGAAGGTTCAAGTTCTCCAGTCCGAAAGCGATCTCCCTTTCTACAGAAGTAGTTATGATCTGATTTTCTGGATTCTGAAACACCATTCCAACCTTCTGTCTAATTAGTTTCAGGTCCTCCTTAATCTTAGGATTTAAACCATCGACTAATACTTCACCAGAAGTGGGAACCAAGAGACCATTCAGAAGCCGAGCTAATGTAGTTTTGCCTGAGCCGTTGGGACCGATTATGGCAACGTATTCCCCTTCTTTGAATTCAAGGTCTATCCCCTGTAAAGCAGAGATTACCTTCCCTTCGGATATTGAGTAATCATAGGTTACTTTCTCTAACTTAATCATATTTCCAGATAAGGATGAAATGAATCCCTCGGGAAAGTGGAGTGTAAACCTTCAGGTTTACCTTTGTGAGTCTATTCGTTTTAAAGAAATAAGTAAAGCTGAGCTTTACGCTCCAGCTATTTTCAAACAAAACCCCGCCTAAGAGCGGGGCAGGATTTAAACTTTGAACTTTTGAACCTTCGATCCACCTCTGGCGGATTGAACCTTTACTTTAAGCTTTCCATCTAACGTTCAAATCTTTCGTAGCTTTAACCTCATCTAAACGGGAGACCGGAGTATTATAGGGTGCCCCTTTGACCAGCTCCGGATTTTCCTCCACCTCCTGGGCGATTTTTTTCATTACCTCTATGAACTGGTCGCAGCTTTCCCTGCTTTCGGACTCAGTCGGTTCTATCATCAAAGCTTCAGACACGATCAGAGGGAAGTAAACAGTTGGCGCGTGTAATCCGAAATCCAAAATCCTTTTTGCTATATCTGCGGTTCTCACTCCTCTGCCTTTCTGTTTACTCCCTGAGAGCACGAATTCATGCATACAGGGACCGGGATAAGGGAGGTTATAAAGCTCCTTCAGAGACTCCATTATATAGTTTGCATTGATAACTGCGCTCTCCGAGATCTGCTTGAGCCCCTCTGCCCCGCAAGCTCGTATAAAGGCATATGCCCTCACCATTATCCCGAAGTTACCGTAGAACCCCTGCAATTTTCCGATCGAGTCAGGTCTTTTATGGTTTAAAGAATAGCTTTCTTCACCTTTTTCGTTTACATTTTTATCTATGACCGGAACTGGAAGAAAAGGCTCCAGAGATTTTTTGACACCCAAAGGTCCTGCTCCAGGACCTCCTCCACCGTGCGGGGTTGAAAAGGTTTTGTGAAGATTGAAATGGACGATATCGAAACCTATGTCCCCTGGACGAACTATTCCCAAAAGCGCATTCAGATTTGCTCCATCCATATAAAGGATTGCCCCTACATTATGAACCGCCTTGGAGATTTCCTCTATCTGAGATTCAAAAAGACCCAGGGTGTTAGGGGCGGTCAGCATAAAACACGCCACCTCTTCGTCTAAAACCTTTTTCAATTCCTCTAAATCCACCAGACCCCGATCATTTGATTTCACCTGAACAACCTGGTATCCGGTTATTGTCACTGAAGCCGGGTTGGTGCCATGAGCAGAATCCGGGATTATGATTTTCGAGCGGGGATTTCCATTCTTGGTGTGGTAGGCACGGGTTATCAAAAGCCCGGTCAGTTCTCCCTGGGCACCGGCAGCCGGCTGCAGGGTAATCCCGTCCATCCCGCCGATCTCTTTCAGATACTCACCTAACTTATACATCAACTGCAGAGCACCTTGAACCGTTTCCTCTGGCTGGTAAGGATGGATGGAAGAAAAACCTGGAAGACGCGCCAGGTCCTCATTCACCTTGGGATTATATTTCATAGTGCAGGAGCCTAAAGGATAGAAGCTTTTGTCAACGTGATGATTCAAAATCGAAAGTGAGATGAAATGACGCACCACATCCACCTGACTTACCTCCGGGAGTCTTAAATCACTCCGTCTCAGACTTTTTTCCGGAATAAGCTGGTCTATCTTTTTCGTAGGTAAATCTGTTTCCGGCAAGTCACAGCCGGTTCTGCCCTTTGAGCTGAGTTCAAAAATCAGTTTCTGACTCATCCATACTCCTTAACGATTTTTGATACTTCCTTACTTAACTTGTTTTTCCTCAGTCCCTTCTAAACCATCAATCCTTTTCTGAACCCAGTCTTTTTCACCCGGATCTAAAGTCGGATGGTCTTTCAGAAACTGTTTGTACAGTGAGAGAGCCTTGGTTGTATCTGCCATCTTTTCATAAGAATAAGGGATATATTCTTCTGCATCTAAAGCCACTTTGCTTTTTGGAAACTCCTTCACGACCCTCTGGTAAGCTTCGATCGCCTTGTCGAACTGCTTTACATTTCTACCCATATACAGAAGCCCGATGTTATACAAAGCTTCTGAAGCTTTTTCGGTTTTGTCAGTGGGGTCCAGGGAGACAACCTTGTTAAAACAGGTTACAGCCTGGTCAAATGACCTGCGCTCCTGATATTTTTCGCCTAACTTGAACCAGAGCTTCACGTCCTCGGGATTTTGTTTAACCTTGTTCTCATAATCAGACAGAGTGCCCTGTCCTTTGAGATATCCTTTAATATCTCGCATGAACTCTGAAGCCGGTGCATATCCCACCCGATCAATTTCCGTTCCTGAAGAATTTGCCAGGATTACTGTAGGATAACCGTTGACCTTATACTTCTCTGCCAGAGCGGTATCCTTTTCTGCATTGGCTTTGAAGAAGACATAGTCCATGGAGAACCTTATGACGCTGGTATCGGTGAAAGTCGAGTCCGCCATCCTCTTGCACCATTTGCACCAATCGGTATAGAAGTCCACGATCATATTTTTGTTCTGGGACTTGGCCATTTTGGATGCCTCATCAAAATTAGCCGCCCAGTTAATCGATTTGGGCACAACCTTTCCGCAGGTGAAAAAATAAAAAGAGATAAGCATAACAAAAAACAGGTAAAACCAGAGAGCGCCCTTTTTACTCAACATACAAACCTCCTCTTCAAAAATTAGGGTTACAGGTTTCCAACAGTTTGCTCTTTAATGGCTAAGCTTTCCTCGTACTTATCCTCCGGCACATATAATCTATACCCGGGCTGGTCTTTGACCACGTAGCCCAAGCCCCCCTCTAAAAAACTCCCGGTGTAGCTCAAGAAACAGGGGATATTGCTGTCCTCCAAAGTCTCTTTTAAGAACTCCGCCAGCACCCGGTTCGGAGTGGTGTAAAGCAGAACTAAATTTTTCTCCGCCTCTTCCTGCTCCTCAGGCAGCTCGTCAACTAAGTCTGCCTCACATTCGGAACATCTTTTAGTGCCGGGAGGATATTCGGTATTGCACAATGGACAAAACGGCATGATTCTCGACTTTTTTTAACTTGTGACCTTCAACTTAGAGATTATCTACTAATTGCTCTTTGATCTTTAAGCTTTTCTTGAAGTCCTTCTCCGCCACATATATTTTTGCATCAGTGAGTGGGTGCCGAATTAAGGCTGGACCTCTCAAATTAATTCCCGATTCCCTCTGAATTAGGCATGGTATCCCATTTTTCTCTAATGTTTCTTTCAAAAAGTTAGCATAAATTAAGTTTCTGCTTACGTATAGCAGTTTCAGCTTGGGCTCGATTAAAGTTTCTTCTTCAGATATGTCCTGATTCGCAGTCCTTTTTCGTTTCTTCTCTTTTAATTTCACTACCAGTTTTCTGCCGCAATCCGGACATATCCCTACTGTCGATTTATACTTATACCTGCATTTTGGACAGTACGGCATAGATTTTAGATTTCTTTTTAACTTGTTACCTTTCTATTTACAAATTATCTACAATTTGCTCCTTGATCTCGCAACTCTTTTCAAAATCTTCTTCTCTCACATAAACACTTATATCATAAAAGGACCGGGGCAGCGAAGGCTGCACTAATCCTGATGGCCCGCGTTTAATTATACACGTAATCCCATTGTTCTCTAATGTCTCTTTTAAAAATCTAACGTAAGCCGCTTTGTTAGTAACGTAAAGCAGTTTCATCCTGGGCTCAATTCTGCTCCCGTGTGTTTTAGTTCTTACTGATTTCATCTCTGTTCTTTTAGTTTCGCTTGGCTTTGCTACTAATCTCTTCCCGCAATCCGGACATATCTCTACTATCGGTTTATACTCATACCTGCATTTAGGACAATACGGCATCAGTGCCTCATTTGACTATTCCTCTAAGACTTTCTACCAGATAATCTATCTCCTGTTTGGTTCTCTTTTCAGTAACTGAGATCAGAAGACTGTTTTTGAGTTTTCTGTCGAACCGGGAAAGGTCAATTCCTGCCAGGATATTTTTCTTCAGAAGAAGCTTTATGACCCTGGAAGCAGGAAATGGAGTTTCCACCACAAACTCCTTGAAAAACTGTCCTGGGAACTGGAGTTTGAAACCGCCGATCCTGGAAATCTGCTCTGCCGCATAATGGCTTTTCTGCAGACACAGCTCGGCTACTTTTCTTAAACCGTTTTTGCCCAAAAGGGATAAGTATACCGTCGCGGCTAAGGCACATAAAGCTTCATTCGTGCAGATATTTGAGGTAGCCTTCTCCCTGCGGATATGCTGCTCTCTGGTCTGCAAAACTAAGACAAAACCCCTTCTTCCTTTGGAATCGACTGTTTCCCCCACAAGCCTGCCCGGCATTTTTCGGATGAGACTTTGCTTGCAGGCAAAGAAACCTAGAAACGGTCCTCCGAAATTAAGACTGTTTCCTAATGGCTGACCTTCTCCCACCGCAATGTCTGCTCCGTACTCTCCCGGAGTTTTTAGAATAGCTAAGGAGATAGGGTCACAAACCATAATCAATAAAGCCCCTGCAGAATGGACTTTTTTCTCGATCTCCTCTGCATTTTCTATCAATCCATAGAAATTAGGAGACTGCAGGATGAAACTAGCGGTCTTAGAGGAGATCTTTGACTCTAGAGATGTGGTATCCGTGATTCCATCCTTTAGCTCGATCTTTCTGACTTTTATACCGCCCCTCTCGCAATAGGTGCATAAGACCCTGTAATAATTTGGATTCAGCGAACTGGACACCAGAATCTCGTTTCTGCCGGTTTCAGCCAGAGACATGAGAGCCGCCTCAGCCACGGCTGATGCGCCGTCATACATCGAAGCATTGGCAACCTCCATTTCAGTAAGCTGGCAGATAAGAGTCTGGTATTCGTAAATGCTCTGCAATGTTCCCTGGCTCACCTCTGGCTGGTAAGGGGTGTAGGCAGTATAAAACTCCGATCTTAAAAGTATGTGATTCACCACGCTGGGGATAAAATGGTCATACGCACCCCCGCCTAAAAAACTGATCAGCTTGTCTGTGCCTTTGTTCTTCCCGGATATGTTTTGAAGTAGTTGAACAAGCTCCAGCTCGGAGATTCCTTTGGGCAGTTTAAGCTCATCCTTTAGTTTTATAGACTCCGGGACAGTCCTCAGTAAATCCTGAAATGCCCTGACCCCCATTTTCTCCAGCATAAGCTTTTGATCATCTTCGGTATTAGGAATATAACCCATAGGTTTTCTCTCAAGTTGGAAGTTATTATCTCGACTCACTAATAAAAAAAATTAGACCTAAATGTCTATTTCTGTTCCAGTAGTTTCTTATAATCCTCTGCTGAAAGGAGCTTATTGACCTCTGACTGATCCTTAACCGTCACCTTGATAATCCAGCCTTCGCCGTAAGGGTCCTTATTGATCAACCCGGCTTCTGATTCAAGCTTTGAATTCACTTCTATCACTTCGCCTGTTACCGGCGAGAAAAGCTCTGATACGGCTTTGACTGCCTCGATAACGCCGAAAGATTTCATCTGTTCGACTTTTGTTCCCACCTTGGGCAGCTCCACGAAGACTATATCTCCTAACTCACCCTGAGCATAATCTGTAATCCCCATAGTCGCCATATCTTTTTCCAATTTTACCCATTCATGCTCTTTGGTATACCTCAGGTCGTCTTTTATAATCAACTTTCCCTCCTGATTAAAAAATTAAATGGATACCTTCTCTTTTAAATTTTCCTTAAACAGGCTTTCCACAAAAGATGTGTCATACTCTCCGCTTATAAAATTTGGATTGGAGAAGACTTTTTTATAAAATGGAATGGTCGTTTTAATTCCCTCAAGGATGAACTCGTCTAATGCTCTCCTCATCTTGAGGATAGACTCTTCCCGGGTATCAGCTACTGAGATCAGCTTAGCCACCAGGGAATCGTAATATGGCGGTATCTCATATCCGGCATAAGCATGCGTATCCACTCTGATACCATGCCCGCCTGGTACGTGAAAACTTTTGATCAAACCGGGGCTGGGCATGAAATCTTTTTCCGGGTCTTCCGCATTGATCCGGCACTCGATGGCATGTCCTTTAAGGATTATCTCCTCCTGGGTCCGGGAAAGCTTTTCGCCAGCCGCTATTTTGATCTGCTCTTTTAATAGGTCGATCCCGGTTACCTCTTCAGTTACTGGATGCTCCACCTGAATCCGGGTATTCATCTCCATAAAATAAAAATTGCCGCTTTTATCTAAAAGAAACTCGATGGTGCCGACGCTCTCGTAACCTATGCGGGAAGCACCCACCACCGCTGCCCTTCCCATTTCGACTCTTAAAGAAGTAGTCAGAGCCGGCGAAGGGGACTCCTCGATCAGCTTCTGGTGTCTTCTTTGAATGGTACAATCCCTTTCACCTAAGTGTATTAAATTACCGTGACTATCACCCATAATCTGAAACTCGACGTGCCTGGGATTTAAAATATACTTTTCTATATAGACTTCGGGATTTCCGAAAGCCGCCTCCGCTTCCATCTTTGCCATTTCATAGCCTTTTTTTAGCTCCTCGTCATTCGTCGCTACCCTCATCCCCTTGCCACCTCCACCCCCTGCGGCCTTGATCAAAAGCGGGTATCCGATTTCGGAAGCCATCTGCTGAGCTTCTTCTATGCTTTTGACTACTCCCTCACTTCCCGGAATAACCGGAACCCCTGCTTCCTTCATCATCTGCTTGGCAACAGCTTTGTCACCCATCTGCCTGATCATCTGTGAGGTGGGTCCGATGAACTTTATCTTGCAGGATTCGCAGATCTCGGCGAAATCGGCATTCTCGGCTAAAAAGCCATATCCCGGATGAATCGCTTCAGCATTGGTCACCTCAGCCGCGCTGATTATTCTCTTTGGATCCAGATAACTCTCAGTAGCTTTGGCCGGACCGATGCAGACTGCCTCGTCTGCAAACCTGACGTGCAAAGAGTTCACATCCGCATCCGAATGCACGGCCACGGCAGCAATTCCTAACTCTTTACATGCCCGGATAATCCTTAGGGCGATCTCCCCTCGGTTAGCTATCAATATTTTCTTAAACAAATTTCATCCTGGTTAAACATTCATACGCTAAAATTATAGGTTGAATTTATCTTTTTTTAGTCAAAATAGCAAGTGAAAATTTATGTTTTGTTGTGAATCGAGTCGCAAAAAAATGCTTGACAAAACAATAAACTATTATATAATGTAATTAGAATTAAAGAAAAAAATTATCTTCTCAGGGTGAGTTATGGAATATAGAGAATACTCTCTCTCTCGAAAGGTATTGGCTTAACTTTAACATTGTAGCCCACCCATCCATCTGGATGGGTGGGCTATTGCTTTAATTAAAAAATCTAACCCTTAACTTTTAGCCTTTTTATGGGGGATTTATGTTAAAAAAGAACAAAGTACTCTTGTATTTGTTGGCCATAGCCTTTTTTTGCTCTATTCTCGCGATCACGATTCTACTCCAGGCCGGAGAGAATCCACCAGCAGAAATTTTTGGAACTGTCTCTTATCCGGATCCTAGGTTACTTCCTGGTGTGACTGATAAAGTTTATCTTTGCGAGTATCCCAGTCATGATGAGATTAAATTTGTAACCATTCAAGGTGGTGGTGGTAAGCACTGGTATAACGCGCTTATTCCAGATGCATCCGGCTACTACTATGTTTGGGGAAAAGGGGAAAATTGCAGTTCTAACTATTATCTGGTTTACTGGGAAATAGGAGATAGACTTGAACAGGAGGTGGTTATGGACCTGCCTAATATGCAACAGAGCCCAGGCAGATGATTTTTAAAGACGGTGGTGATAGTTTCACCACCGTCTAAAGTAAAAAGAAGGTTCACAATATGAATTCTAAATCTTCAAAAAAATATGGATTTGTTAAAATTTTTCCCCTCCTTGCCTTTTTGATCTTAAGTCTGTTTAAATCTTCAGAGGTTCATTCCTCATCTGACACCCTGAATCAACCCATCCTATTCCCCGGCTGGCCCAAGATCTTCCCCTATGATGAACCAAGCGCTCCCACCCAGTCAGTGGTTTTAGCCGATTTAGACACCCTGCCGGATTTAGAGATAATCGGAGGATTCCCCTTTGACAGTCTTTATGTCTGGAGATATGATGGCACCAATCTACCTAACTGGCCTGCTATGGCAGAGCCGGAATCTGCTTACTGGGAATTAGTCCCGGCAGTAGGGGATGTGGATGGAGATGGAGAACCCGATATTGCAGTAACCAAATGGAAGAGAGGGGAATTTGTCAGTTCATTATATGTCTTTAATAAGGATGGTTCTGTAATGCAAGGGTTTCCAGTAGAAATCCTAGGCGCATCTGCAACTGCTCCGGCTCTTTATGATTTGGATGGGGATGGGAAATTGGAAATCATAGTCTCTGGTCAGGTTCACTTTTACATCGATACTTTAGTATATGTCTATGACTCCAAAGGAGAAGTTCTTCCAGGTTGGCCTCAAAGGGTGGCTAATCTACCTTATGAGTATATTGCCCAACAGCCAGCAGTTGGAGATTTAGATGGAGATGGGGAACCGGAGATAGTAGCAACCGGCTCCCAGGCAATCTATGCCTGGCATATAGATGGAACTCCCCTACGGGGCTGGCCGGTTAAAGCAGAAAAAGACCACTTCTTTGGCTGGATCCACCATGTGGTCTTAAGTGATTTAGACAACGATGGTTATTTAGAAGTTTTAGCCAGTGCCTTTCACGACTACCCCATTTTCACCGGCTATGTAGCAGTCTGGAGATACGATGGAACCTATATGCCGGGCTTTCCCAAATATTATGAATATGAACCCAAATCCACACCCATACCCGGAGATATAGATAATGATGGTTATAAAGAGATAGTATTTTTAACTGGTGAATTTATCTTAGGTCTGCCTAATATACACGTTTTAAGAATAGATGGAACAGAACAACCCGGCTGGCCAATTTATCTTGAAGAATTGACTTATAATGATCTGGCACTGGTTGATATTGATGGAGACAACTCAGTGGAGATAATAGTCAGGGGACAAAATAAGAAACCATTACATAAATACGGTAGGATCTTTGCATACCATAAGGATGGAACCTTGGTTCGCGGTTATCCTTTAGATTTTTTTGGATGGACCAATGATTTTTGCCCCAATTTCAGCGATGTGAATAAGGATGGCTTATTGGACATGGCAATGCTTACTCAATACGGCAACTACTACGTTTATCTTTTCAATATGAATGTCCCCTACCATCCTGAAAAAATCTTATGGGGTAAGCTTTTTCATGATAACTGCAACACCAACAACACCGAATTCGGCGTGATAAGAAAAAAGGGGGATTTTAATAACAACGGTTCACCGGATATCACAGATGTGATATTCTTATTGAACTATCTTTTCAAAAACGGCAAAAAGCCCGGTTACCCCTATCAGGCAGATGTCAACTGCAACTCCCGTATAAACGTCTCTGACCTGATTCAACTCTACAGGTACCTTTTTCAAAATGGAGGACCATTATGCCCTTCTTGATCCCAAAAAATTCTCGGTTTCACACTATAAAAAAAACTTGCTTTAAATATGCTTCTAATAAAATGAAGGTTTTGTCAACAAAAAATGCTTGACAAAACAATAAACTATTATATAATGTAATTAGAATTAAAGAAAAAAATCTATCTTCTCAGGGTGAGTTATGGACTATAGAAAATACTCTCTCTCTCTCTCTCGAAAACTATTGGTTTAGCTTTAAGGTTGTAGCCCACTCATCCATATGGATGGGTGGGCTATTGCTTTAAAAGATCAAAAACCTTTAACCTTTTATAGCTTTTTTTGGGGGAGTTATGTCAAAAAAGAATAGAGTAATCTTATGTTTATTGGCCATAACCATTTTCGTCTCTGTCACTACAGTTGCTATTTTGCTAATAGCAGGTGAAGGGTCACCAGGAGGACAAATCTCTGGCTCAGTCTCTTATCCTGACCCTCGCTACCTACCGGGTGATTCCGATTATGTTTGGCTTTATGACTCCACTGCCTATCGTCTTGATATTTATGTGCCTATTATAGGAGGCGGCAATAAGTTCTGGTATAACGAACTCGTCCCGCCCCATCCCGGACACTATTATGTACATGGTGAAGGAGAAAATGCCGAATCAGATATGTATTATGTTTACTGGCCAGATACAACTGCACTTGTTACCCAGAATGTGGTTATGGACAAACCCGTATCGCAACAGAAATAGGCAAACGAGTTTCGAAGAGGGCGGTGATAATTTCACCGCCCTCTTAAGCAAAAAGAAGGTGTAAAAAATGAATTCTAACCCTTCAAGAATGTATCAATTTGTTAAATTTTCTTTCTTCCTCATTTTTCTGACTTTAGATCTATCCGGAATTTCAGAGGCTTACCCTTCATCTGACACCCTGAATCAACCTATCCCATTCCCTGGCTGGCCCAAGTTTCTCCCCAGAGGCAAAACCTGGTCAGTTGTTTTAGCCAACTTAGATACACTTTCGGATTTAGAAATAGTGGGAGGTTTCTACGACAGCCTTTACGTCTGGAGATATGATGGGACAAATCTAACTAACTGGCCTATTGTAGCAGAGCCGGAAGCTGCCCGATGGAGAAGAGTACCCGTAGTCGGGGATGTAGATGGTGATGGAGAATTAGATCTTGCAGCTACAAAGTGGCAGGAAGGGAAGTACAGCGGTTTTCTTTATGTCTTTCATAAGGATGGCTCTTTAATGTCTGGATTCCCGGTTGAATTCTTGGGGACTCGTATCATTGATCCATCTCTCTATGACTTAAATGGAGATGGGAAATTAGAGATTATTGTCTCTGGTGCCCAACACTACTGGACAGATACCCTGATATATGTTTACAACTACAAAGGAGAAATTCTACCAGGTTGGCCTCAAAGGGTGGCTAATCTACCTTATGAGTATATTGCGCAGCAACCTGCAATCGGTGATTTAGATGGAGATGGGGAACCGGAGATAGTCGCAACCGGCTCCCAGTGCATCTATGCCTGGCACGTAGATGGAACCCCCCTACGGGGCTGGCCAGTGAAGGCGGAAAATGGATTCTATTTTGGCTGGATCCACCATGTGGTCTTAAGTGACTTAGACAATGACGGTTATTTAGAGGTTTTAGCCTCTGCTTTCCATGAATATCCTGAGTTCAATGGCTATGTAGCGGTCTGGAGACATGATGGAACTTATATGCCCGGTTTTCCTAAATATTATGAATTCGAACCCAAATCGACACCTATACCTGGAGATATAGATAATGATGGTTATAAAGAGATAGTGTTCGTAACCGGTGAATTTGTGTTAGGGTTGCCTAATATCCATGCTTTGAGAATTGATGGAACAGAAATGCCCGGTTGGCCAGTGTATTATTCTGATGCCTGTTATAACGACCTGTCACTGGTTGACATCGATGGGGACAATTCAATTGAGGTAATTATCAGGGGGTCAGATCGACAAGACCCTTACGATTATAAGGGCATAATCTATGCCTATCATAAAGATGGAACATTAGCTCAGGGGTACCCTTTAGAGCTTGTAGGTTCGACTATCGATTTTTGCCCTAATTTTGGTGATGTGAATAAAAATGGGTCAACAGATATGGCAATGTTGACCCTTTATGCTCCTGAAAATTATCAATATTATTATGTCTATCTTTTCAATATGAACGTCCCCTATCACCCTGAAAAAATCTTATGGGGTAAGCTTTTTCACGATAACTACAACACCAACAATACCGAGTTCGGCGTGATAAGAAAAAAGGGGGATTTTAATAACAACGGTTCACCGGATATCACAGATGTGATATTCTTATTGAACTATCTTTTCAAAAACGGCAAAAAGCCCGGCTATCCTTATCAGGCAGATGTCAACTGCGACTCACGTATAAACGTCTCTGACCTGATTCAACTGTATAACTATCTGTTCAAAAGCGGAAAATCCCTGTGTTCATCTTAATCCTTGAAGGCTCTGTGCTCTTCCTCGCAGTCATCATTCAACAAGAGAATGGGCAAATGATAACATCCGCCCTGAGCAGAAAAAATGAATTCTAAACCTTCAAGAAAATATCAATTTGTTAAATTTTCTTTCTTCCTTATTTTTCTGACTTTAAATCTATCCGGAATTTCAGAGGCTTACCCTTCATCTGATACGCTGAACCAACCCATCCTACACACTGGTTGGCCAAAGGTGTTTCACTATAAAGGACTGAGCACGCCCACCATGTCTGTTGTTTTGTCCGATTTAGACACCCTGTCGGACTTAGAGATAGTTGGCGGTTTTCCTTATGATAGCCTGTATATCTGGAGAGGTAATGGCACTAACCTGAATAACTGGCCCGTTGTTGCAGAACCTGAATCTGCTTACTGGCAAACAATCCCGGCAGTGGGGGATGTGGATGGGGATGGAGAACTTGATATCGCAGTTACTAAATGGCAAAGAGGGCAATATTTCAGCTTATTATACGTGTTTCATAAGGACGGTTCTTTGATACAAGGATTTCCTGTTGAATTCACGGGTGGGTCCGCGACTGCCCCTGCCCTGTATGATTTGGATGGGGATGGGAAATTGGAAATCATAGCCTCTGGTCAGGTTCACTACGATCTCGATACCTTAGTATATATTTACAATTACAAAGGAGAAATTCTACCAGGCTGGCCCCAGCGGGTAGCTAATCTACCTTATGAGTATATTGCGCAACAGCCAGCAGTTGGAGATTTAGATGGAGATGGGAAACCGGAGATAGTCGCAACTGGCTCCCAGTGCATCTATGCCTGGCACGTAGATGGAACACCCTTACGGGGCTGGCCAGCGAAGGCGGAAAATGGATTCTATTTTGGCTGGATCCACCACGTGGTTTTAAGTGACTTAGACAATGATGGCTATTTAGAGGTTTTAGCCTGTGCTTTTCATGAGTATCCCGAGTTCAATGGCTATGTAGCGGTCTGGAGATATGATGGAACTTATATGCCCGGTTTTCCAAAATATTATGAATTCGAGCCCAAATCAACACCCATACCCGGAGATATAGATAATGACGGTTATAAAGAGATAGTGTTCGTAACCGGTGAATTTGTGTTAGGGTTGCCTAATATCCATGTTTTGAGAATTGAGGGGACAGAACAACCCGGCTGGCCAGTGTATCATTTTGGAGCGAATTATGATGATTTGGCTCTGGCTGATTATGATGGAGATAATTCGGTAGATATAATACTTTCCCCTAACTATACGAATCATATCTTAATCTATCATAATGATGGTACTCTATTCTCTGGTTATCCTAAGGACGTCATTGGTTCTCCAATTGCCTGTCCCAATTTCAACGATATAAATAAAGATGGCCTCCTGGATATGGCAATGTTAAATCTATTCGGCTATGGATTTGATGACAACGATTTGTATGTTTATCTTTTCAATATGAACGCCCCCTATCATCCTGAAAAGGTCTTATGGGGTAAGCTTTTTCATGATAACTACAACACCAACAACACCGAATTCGGCGTGATAAGAAAAAAGGGGGATTTTAATAACAACGGCACTCCGGATATTGCAGATGTGATATTTTTGTTAACCTATCTTTTCAAAAATGGTAAGAGACCCGGCTATCCCTACCAGGCAGATGTCAACTGCGACTCCCGTATAAACGTCTCTGACCTGATTCAACTCTACAGATACCTTTTTCAAAATGGAGGACCTCTATGCTCCCCTTAGGCACTGACTTTTTACAATCTGATGTGCCCTCCCCTCTTGTTGGGTTTTGTCATCTCACAAATAAAAAAAACGAATGATAATATTCGCCTGAAGCAAAACGAAAAATCATTCATAACCGACAGAACGGATTAACCAGATAAAAAACAATGATTATCATCTTAATCTTGCTAATCAGCTGTGAGGAATCTCCCCCCAAAAAGCAGGGGCGTTCATTTGAACGCCCCTTCAATTCCAGAATCAAATATTTTTTTCCTTTATTTTTTCTTTCTTGCCTGTTCGAACTCGTTCCAGCCTCGGTCTGCGGCTCCGGTTATGCCTTTGACCCTTAACTCGAAATCATCCGGGTTGGAGCACTGTTGCATAGCCTCCTCATAGGAGATGAACCCGTCTTTATAGAGGTGCATTGTAGACTGGTCAAATGATTGCATCCCGTACTGAATATTCCCGCTTTCTATCAGCTCGATTATCAGAGGGGTTTTCATCGGGTCAATTATATATTCTCTGATAAGAGCGGTTGAGACCAGAACCTCGACTGCAGGGACTCTGCCCGGCCCGTCTGAACGCGGAAGCAGTCTTTGACAAACGATGGCTTTCAGGGTGGCTGCTAAGAGCAGTCTGATCTGCTGATGCTGATGAGGAGGGAAAAATGAAATTATCCGGTTTATGGTTTCAATGGCATTTAAAGTATGCAGGGTAGTTAAAACCAGATGACCCGTATCTGCTGCGGTCAGGGCAATCGACATAGTTTCGAAATCTCTGATCTCACCTACCAAGATCACGTCCGGATCCTGCCTCAGAGCATGCCTTAAGGCAGTTACAAAACTCTCCGTGTCTCCACCTACTTCTCTCTGAAAGATTATGCTCTTGCGATCTTTATGGATATACTCCATCGGGTCTTCAATGATGAGAATATTCTCCGAACGGTTAGTATTGATATGCTCAATCATGGATGCCAGGGTAGTTGATTTGCCACTTCCGGTTGTTCCGGTAAGGATTATCATCCCTCTACGGTTATTGGCTAACCCCTTACAAACCTTGGGAAGGTTCAATTCCTCAAACGTCGGAACCAGGGTGTGCACGGTTCGCAGAGCAATACCCACAGTTCCCCTCTGGCGATAGAAGTTAATCCTGAATCTTCCCATTTTGGAAATGCTCAGAGCTAAATCCAGTTCGTTTCTTTTCAAGAATCTTTCTTTCTGCTCTTCAGTTAATATCTGCTTCATTACCTCGTCCATATCCGCCTGAGTCAAGACCTCAGCCTCTAACGACATAAGCGCCCCATCCACCCTGATAGTGGGCTTCACGCCCACCCTGAGATGCAAATCAGATGCTTTCTTGGAGAGAACCTCTGCCAGCATCTGTTTTAAATTCATCGCCATTTTGACCTCCTCAATCTGATGCTACTTCATTCTATATTTTCGGCTGAATTAGACTACAGCTTAATGTCTTCTAGATTGATTCTTTTGTGGGAAAATAATCTGAGGAGTTGGAGTGTAAACCTTTAGGTTTACCGAGAAATCCGTGTCATTCTAATTCAGCTTCAATAAAAAGGTAAGACTAAAGTTTTACGCTAAGCATATTTTTGTCAAAAATAAAGTGGTGTCAGGAGATAACTCCTGACACCACAGAGAAAAAGGTAAAGCTAAAGTCACCAGGATCTTGAGACTTTACACTCCAAATTCTGGTAATTCTTACAAAGGCTCGATCAGGAAAAGGGTCTGTCCGAATTCGATTGGCTTTCCATTTTCTACCAGAATCTTGACTACCCTGCCAGCTACTTCTGATTCTATCTCATTCATCAGTTTCATCGCTTCAACGACGCAGACTACCTGTCCGGCGCTTATTATCTGCCCTGCTTCCACATAGGGCTTAGCCCCGGGTGCTGGCGCCCGGTAGAAGGTTCCCACCATCGGGGACTTGATCGGGGTCAAGTTGCCTTCCGCCTCCTCCGGCTTGGAGACTTCCACTGAAACTGCTGCTGGCTCATCGTTGACCGGTGTTGCGGCTACCCTTTCCGATGGAGACGGCTGGTTCGCAATTAAGTGCGACGAGCTGTGAGGATTCTGATGGTTTACCCTTCGGGTAATCCTGATCTTCCTGCCCCAGGTGGTAACCTCCAGCTCGTCAATGTTGCTTTCCTCTACTATCCTGATTAATTTTCTAATCTTCGATTCTAACATCTTTACCCCTTTCTCAAAAAGGGTTATAAAAATTTTTCTAGCTTAATTTTTGACTATTTATAACTTTTCGGATTTCCCGCCTTCAAAAATTAGACATATCTTAAGATAGCTCCAATAGCTCTCTGTCTATATGTGTTAAAACCTTACAGCCATTTCTGGTTATGAGCACGTCATCCTCAATCCTCACCCCTCCCCATCCTGGAATATACACACCAGGCTCGATGGTTATGACCATACCGGGCTTGAGTACCTCCTGGCTTTTGGTATTTATGCCCGGGGAATCATGGACTAACAACCCTATTCCGTGCCCTAATCCATGGCCGAAATATTTCTGGTATCCGGCTTTTTTTATAATATCCCGGCTTACCTTGTCTAACTCAAATCCTTTCATTCCAGAACGAGCACTTTCGATTGCTCTGGTTTGAGCTTTTAGTACCAGGTTATAAATCTTTTTTTGCCTGGGAGTAGCATTGCCCAAAACCACTGTCCGGGTTATGTCGCAGACATAACCATCATAAGAGGCACCAAAATCCAGGGTGACGAATTCCCCTTTTTTTAATGTCTTGGCAGAAGCCCTGGCATGTGGCATGGCTGATCTTAAGCCGGAAGCCACAATCGGCTCAAAAGCAGAGCCAGACCCGCCATTTCTCCTGATCCTGTATTCAAGCTCGGCTGCGATGTCCAGCTCTTTTGTCCCCGGTCTAAAGAATGGCAATATCTCCTGATAGGCTTTCGCGCTTATGTCTGCCGCCTTTTTAATCTTTTTTATCTCTTCCTCATCCTTCGTTACCAGTATGGATTCGACCAGATTCTCAGTCGGCACCCAGAGGACCTGGGGCAAAAGTGTTTTGAGCCTTTGGTATAATTGAAAGGTAAGATATTTCTCTTCAAATCCTGCCTTAATCCTTTTTCCTTTAAGCAGGTCGACTTCAGGAAGGAAGGAGAATAGCTCTTTCTGGGGAATTTTTATTTCAGCTCCTTTGACTTCCTTTTTTACCTGCTCCTTGTATCTGAAATCAGTCAGGAAAATAGCTTTGTCCTTGGATATCAGAAGAATCCCGTTAGAGCCGGTGAATCCGCAAAGATACCTTATATTGGGAAGAGAGGTTACCAGCAGGAGGTCCAGGTTTTCCTGATTCAGTTTTTCCCTTAATTTTTTAATCCTTTCTTTCATCCAGACTCCTTATTCAATTCTCGATAACTTTCTCTCTAATTCCTCAACCTTTTTAGCAATTTCTGAGTTGGCAGGATCTTTTGCCAGAATCCTTTTGTAAATCTCCAGCCCCTCCTAGTATTTCTTTGCCTGGATATAGATCTCCGCCATAGTAGCGGTCTCTATATACTTCTTCTCCTCCAGACTTTTATCATCCCTTTCCATCTTGATAAAAAATATTAGCTGGAATATTGTTCCTCTGGTCTTTTTAGAATAATACCTGGGAGTGAGGCTGTCAAGAAAAAAGAGAAAAGAAATTCTCCCTTTCTGGTAGGGTTACATTAACTACGAAATCTATCTAGAATGGTTTGGATGATATTTCTGGTCGATTTTCCTTTGACCATTTTTATGCTCAGAACTTTTCCGCCGTGCGATTCTACTATACCTTTACCCACTATATCTTTTACTTTCCAATCTCCTCCTTTGACTAAAATATCCGGGATCAACGCAGAGATTAATTTTAAGGGGGTCAGCTCACTAAAAATACATACATAATCGACAAAATAAAAAGAAGCTAAAATAGCGGCCCGATCTGCTTGTTTTTGTATTGGTCTTCCCTGCCCTTTGATTTTCCTAACGGAGGAATCGCTATTTAACCCGACTATTAGAATATCCCCCAATTTTTTTGCCTTTTTTAGATATTCGATGTGCCCCCGGTGTAAAAGGTCAAAGCATCCGTTAGTGAAAACCACTTTTTTGTTTACTTTCCTGGCTTTCCTTCTAATCCGAATTAATCCCTGTAATTTGACAATCTTTCCCATTGAAGAAATTTCCTGATTCTTGATAAGAGTTCATGCTGGTGCGGGAAATCCAATTCCCGCACCAACCGGGAGTTAAAAATATATCTTACTCGGTATACTTTTTCAAATCCTGATATAATTCATCTTTAGTAACCTGGGCAGTGCCTATTTCGCCCACTACTATCCCGGCAGCATGGTTGGAGATCAAAGCCGCTTCCTTTAAACTGGCTCCGGCTGAGTATGCGCTGGTCAAAGCTGAGATTACCGTGTCTCCGGCGCCGGTAACATCATACACCTCTTTTGCCACTGTAGGGAAATTGGTAAGCATCTTGTCCTTTTCAAAAAGAGACATCCCTTTCTCCCCGCGGGTGACCAATAGAGCCTCTGCTTCTAGTTTTTCCAATAGTCCCCAGCCAACCTCCTCTAAGCTCTTCTCATCTTTTATCCTCTTGCCATAGGCAAAACCTGCCTCAGAATGGTTCGGAGTAATAATTGATACCTTTTTGTAATTCATAAAATGTGTCTCTTTGGGGTCCACTGCAACAAAGATATCATTCTCTTTGGCAATGCCGATGACCTCACTCAAGAGCTGCAGGCTGATAACTCCCTTTCCATAATCCGAGATTAAGAGCGCTGAGATTTTTTCTGCTTTAATTTTTTTCTTTATAAACTCGACCAATTGGAAAGTCATAGCAGCTGAAAGCTCCTCAGTGTTTTCCCGGTCAGCTCTCACCACCTGCTGGCTATGAGCGATGATCCTGGTCTTGGCTGTGGTCCTGCGAGTTTCGTCAACAAAAATCCCCTGACTTGATATCTCGGCACCTGATAGAAGTTCTTTTAGCCTGTCTCCATTTTTGTCCTTTCCTGCTATGCTGACCAGAAGAGGAATATCACCCAGGGTCTTGACATTCAGAGCCACATTAGCCGCTCCGCCTAATTTCACTGATTCATCCATAACTTCTACTACCGGGACTGGTGCTTCAGGTGAGATCCGGCTGACATTTCCCCAGATATATTCGTCCAGCATCACATCTCCTAAGATCAAAATCTTGTGACCTCCCAACCGGGAGAAGATTTGCTCTAACCGCTGTGCAGGTATTTTTTTCATCTTTCCTAAAAGTTTAACGATACCCCGATCGAATTTAGTCCTATTTTCGGATGAACTGATAGTTCTTTTGATTTCTCTTTTTTGTTTTTATTTAAACGAACTATGGTCTTCCCTACCCAGGTTCCCAGAACTCCTCCGAAGAATACGTCCGAGGTGAAATGGACGTTATCGTTCACCCGAGCCCAGGCAGCAAAAAAAGCCAGGCTGTATGAAGCCCAGTCGATGAGTTTGTTATCATACTGTTCTGCGATTACTGAAGCTAAAGAAAATGCCGTGGAGGCATGCCCGGAGGGAAAAGATAAAGAGTAAGATGAAGGATGAGCTCTAAAACCCTCAAAATGATAAGCTCCCTTATCCGCAAAAGGCCTGGCCCTTCCCACACTATACTTAATCACCTGCGTAATCCCTTGAGTGAACATCACTGCCTCTAAAAGATACCAGGCAGTGTCTTTTTCTTTTTTCCGGTTGAAAATAAGCCCGCCCAGATAAAAACTACCAATCACGACTTGGGGATAGATATGTTCAGAAGGAGTAACCAGCCTTGCCAGATCATCAGAGAAATTACTGCGGTTTCTCCGAGCAACCTTCTGCAGTTCCTCATCTGCAAGGAACAACCCGGCTGTAATTGAGGCAATCGCCAGAAATTCTAACCTCTCTTTCTTATCCCAGTGAAAGGGGGTAAGAAAAAGATTCTTGCCGTCATAATAGAATTGCTTGACAGCCCGGTCTAAGATATTGTCATTATTAGACCCTGCGGCAAGAACGCTTCCTGAGACAAAAATCAAGCAAACGAGCAAAAAGACCGAGAGAATAACTATCTTTACCCTTGACATCGAGGCATAATATATATTAGAATAGGATTCAAATGCAAGCAGATATTTAGAGAGGAGAATGTATGGAGATAAAACCTCAACCCCTTAACGTGGAGCTGGGAGAGAAAGAATCAGAAGGAATCTATTCTAATCTGGCATTGATTTCCCACTCGCCCTCAGAGATTATCATCGATTTCGCCAGAGTGATGCCCGGAGTCCCGAAAGCACGGGTCTATGCCCGTATCATCATGACTCCGGCCCATGCCAAGCTGTTCTTGAATGCCCTGGAAGACAATATCAAGAAATTTGAATCCCAGTTCGGGGCGATCAAGCTTTTCGGAAAAGAAGGAAAGGAGATCGGCTTTTCACGGGGATTGGCCGATATCTCAGAACCTCCCAAGAAAGAGGATTAATTGTCGGTATTCTTTTCCAGAGAACCAGCGAAAACACTCTAAGCAGGGCTGTCCCGCCAGAGGCGGGATGCTTACGAGAGCGCCAGGTATTGATTTCTCGTAGGGCGGGCACCCTTGCCCGCCAAATTTCTTAATCTCTTTTCAGGGTTGTTTTGTTATGTCGTCAAATTCAAATTAGGAAAGGAACTCAAGTGTCAAATAAAATA
Organism: Candidatus Zixiibacteriota bacterium; assembly: GCA_022865345.1. Taxonomy (NCBI): domain Bacteria; kingdom Pseudomonadati; phylum Candidatus Zixiibacteriota; species Candidatus Zixiibacteriota bacterium. The sequence goes on along the minus strand of JALHSU010000160.1, from coordinate 293 downwards.
GGAAGTTTTACTTTCGTTCTGCACTTTCATTTACCTTACGTTATCGCTCACGGGAAATGGCCTCACGGTATGGACTGGCTAAACGAAGCTGCGGCTGAATGTTATATCCCTATCCTGAATATTTTAAACGAGCTGATTGCCGAGGGATATTCTCCTAAATTGACCCTGGGAATTACTCCGGTTTTGACTGAGCAGTTGTCTGACGAGTCTTTCAAGTCTGAGTTTTCCTCTTATCTGGAGCAGAAGATCAAAGCGGCAGAGATAGACATTCAGGAGTTCACCCGTTATAACCG
>JALHSU010000159.1 GCA_022865345.1 Candidatus Zixiibacteriota bacterium | reverse complement strand
TTCCGGGTGGTCATCTGAGCCCAGATCCTCAGCATCAAAAAAGACCAGGTCAACTCCATATCTGGGCTTTTTCTTAGACAGTATAGGGGCTAATTCCATAAGGACTGCAACTCCAGAGGCACCGTCATTTGCTCCTAAGATCGGGGTAGAGCGGTTTTCCGGGTTTGAATCTTTATCTGCCCAAGGCCTGGTATCCCAGTGGGCGCACAAAAGGACTCTTTCTTTTTTCTCAGGATAGAAAGAGACGATTATATTGCTCAGTTCCAACTTTAAGTCCCCGGTCGTATCCTCCCACACAAAGTCCTGAGATTTAACTAAATTACTATATGCAGAGAAGAAGTCAAGCAGATATTTTTTTAAAGCTCGGTGTCCGGGTGAACCGGGATTTCTGGGTCCAAACTGGCATTCCTCTTTAAGATATTGATAAGCTCTTCCCCCCTTGAATTCCAATGTGGGATCAGAGCTGCAGTTCGCTCCGATGAAAAAAAAGAAAAATAAAGAAACCAGGCTCAATTTAGATTTTTTAATATCCAACCCTGTATTTTAGATTAGAGTTAATCAACTAAACCAGTGTTTAAACTCAGAAGGTGACCTGAGCCCAGATGCTCAACTCCCTGGTATGACTTTTTTCCCCGCTTATTTTATTGGTAGTATCCAGCCAGCGTCCGGACAGCCCACCCGTTACCTGAGAGGAAAAACTGTATCCTGCACTGGGCGTTAAGGAGAATTCCTTAGAATCTGCGGATATGTTGAACCCCTGCTGTCCTACTGAGCTTTTGGTCTGGTTACGCTTTATGGAAATGCCCAATCCGAGGTTTAAATTGCTCTGGAATTTTATCTTCTTGAGAAAGGGAAGTTTCATCCCTTTTGGTGCGCTGAAGGAATAGGCAGCATTGACTCCATAAGCGTCTGAAGTGCTGATGGTCTTGCCTCCTCCCCCAGACACCCCGGATAAAGCTTGACTCTCTGCCACTACCCTATCCCAGGACCAATTAGTCTGGATTCTGTTATTGAAAGTTACCTTCAATGATAAAGGAGTAAGACTCTTGGTGATATCCCTTTTGTTCAGCTTGCCGGTCAGACCGTCTTCTGCTGTATCAACTTTCCTTCTGTAATTAAAAGAGTAATCCACACTGGAGGCAAACCTCTTAAGAATTTTTATCTTCTCTAAGTTGCTCCAGGTTAAAACCATATCTGGGAAAGTCGTGCTCACATTCCTCACCGGGGTTCCAGAACTGGAGACAATATTATCTACTTTAGAGTACCTTAAACTCGAGATATTTATATTTGAGGAAACCCTTAAGGCGCTTCCCACATCCAGGTTTTTCTGGGTACTCAGTCCGTCAGATCTTGCAGTCTGGGGGTCAGTGGAAAATGGAACATCGGCTTTGTCCGTGAATCCAAACTGATAGGAAAGGGAGGGCCTTTCTAAAAGCCCGCTTTTGGTGGAGGTCTTGGTTATCCGATAGTTTATGCTCAACGCAGCCAGGTTCTGGCCTAAATTACCTACAAAGCTCCTTACCCAATTTAACGGACTTAAGCCTTTTTTAGCCTCTGCCTTGGGCTTTAGAATTCCAAATATCCTCTGCCAGTAGAAGGTAAAGCTGGCGGATTTACCGGATTGATTTCCTACCGACTTGGTTCCGTGCAACTGCACCGGGTCGCCATTCTCTTTGTAGGAGGAGTTGAAACTGAAGCTCTGGTCTAAAATTCCTATCCACTTTGGACGGTAAGTGGCTGAGAAGGACTGTGATCTGCTTATCTCAATCCCCAGTTTAGCCTGTTTAGGTAAGAATGAGAATTTAAGGTTCTTATCATCTCTGATATCCCTTGAAGTTTCGAAAGTGTAACCCAGTGACACTGTTTTCAAGGGAGCCATAGAAGCACTGATTGTGCCGTTGAAACCACGGGCATATTGTGAGGTGATGTTCCCCGCACTGCTCTGGCTAAAAGACTTGGTACTTCTGACTGAAGAAGAGAACATCAGGTTGGTGGGCAGGGGGCTAATAGTCTCAGAGGAGAGCTTTTTTAGGAGGAAAACCGATTTCAACCCCTTGAAAGGTGAGAAAGTTAGATTTTTCCTGGGGGTCATATCATACTGTAGTCCGAATCCATACCCCTGACTATTGGAGACTGGAGTCACAGAACTCCTGAAATCCGTGCGCGTATAATAAATGGACTGATTCAATTTAAGTCTTTTTAGAGTAAGCTTTAAAAGCCAGTTGTTTGTCTCCCGGTTAAAGCTGGGGAAAAAACTAAAACTCTTGGATGTGGATTCGGTCCTATCCAGGCTCCTTAGTCCCGCGGGCAGGACAATATCCGAGCCTGGCTTTAGCCTTGGCAGGTCAAGCGATTTTGTCAGGTTAAAGGAAAAAGGAAGGTTCAAGCCCCAGGAAGGAGGCAGGAATTTTTCAAGCGAAGTAGTTAAACTTATCCCTAAGCCGCTGGAGACAACCCCTAACCCTTTGTTCTCGGTCAGACTTCTGAACTCAGCATCTCTACGGGAAAAAGTAATTCCCAGGCTGAAAAGATCAGCGAACTTGGTGGAGATGCTTCCGGAGTAATACCAGCCCGGTACCTTGCGCACATCTGTAACCCTGAGCTCATCAATCCAGACTTCACCTGAGATCTCAGTTGAATCTTTTTTTAGAGTATCATTGTATACCCCTGAGGAAAACCAGATCACACTACTGAGGGTAGGATTTCCTCTGACCCGATAATTCCCTGCTGTTGTGTCACGAGCTGCTGTGGAATCCTTAGAAGCACTCACCAGCATGTAGTTTTTCAGAGCAGTCATCTGGCTGAAATCCATATTGACTTCATTTCTTGAATCCCATCCAGGATATAGGTTGCAATGATATTCGTAGAAATTCAGAGAATCTGTGCCCATTCTGTAGAAAAATTTAACACCGGAATTGTCTGTGGGTCCGTACACGAACATCTTCAACCCCTGATAATTAGTATAATTCTCAGCTCTATATAGTATCCGATAAGCTAATCCATAATGACCGGGCTTAAGGTCCTGGTATTTTAAAACCAGGGACTGCTCTTTTTCCCGGATGTTAGTACTTCTATCCAGAATCCCCGCGATTCCTGGAGGGGGATTGTAGTTATTATTATCAAAGGTGTTGATCACGAAGACCTCAAATGATTCGCGAGTCGAATCGACCGGGGCAAAAGTCGAATCGTTTATCGATTTAACCCCAAGGCTTCGCCACCTGTTAGTAACTAACTGGATAGAGGCAATCTGGACTGAAACAGCTCTGCCAGTGGTATCAGAGGAGGAAAACCAGACCCGGGCAAATTTTATGCTGGAGAAATCAGGAGTTCCCACGCTGATTCGGTTCTGTGTATTTTCCAGAGGAATGCGGTAAAGCCTCCAGCCGTTATGATAGGTGCCGGGCACCCAGAGAGAAGCGTCCTTTAAGTTTATCGGGAATTCGAAATAGTTATTGTCTTTGTCTAACTCGTTATTCCCATTGATATCTTCAGCATCAGGCCTTCTGCCTCTGTCCGGATCATTGGCATTCCTTTCAGTTCCGTTGATGTGGCTATAATTGTTTTTGTCCTTCTCTGGATCATAATCCCAGTCATCTCCATTCCAATCAACATTTGAGGAATTTTCAAATACCCCATCCAGGCCGGTATCTTCATCATCTTCTAAGATTCCGTTTCCCCTTTGACCGTTGGAGGGTTTATCCTCAGTTTGTGGTACCTTATCACCGTTTATGTCTTCGCTTATTTCTCCTAAGTCGATGTATAATGTGGTGCTGTCATCTCCTTTTACCCAGACCTCCAGGAACTTGGTCCTGGTCTGGTCCCAGCTACCCGGAGCAAATGCTCTCATAACCCCGTTACAGGACTTATAAGAAGAATCAGCATAGAAGACGGGCTTAATGTGAATGTTAAGGCTATCAATATCAACGGCGACGGTGTCTTTCGGCGCATGCGGATGCTTGGGATAAAGCTCTAAATTTAGCATATCCGTCCAGGCTTCCCTTGCCTGAACCTGACGGTTAGGCCAGATATCTTGTATCTGCACCCGGTCATAAGGGTTATACCAGATCATCCTTGCTCTCTGCCAATTACCCTGGGGCATACTGGATAGGGACCAGGTCCCCCGGCGTATACCCAGGTCTGTATATTCTAAAGAGCTTTCGAAATCGTCAATGTAGGCTTTGTTTATCAGATTAGGATTGGGTATACTCTGAGCCACCTTCAGGCTAATATCAACCTTGGAGGGCTCTTCCGTCCCGAAAAGGGGAAGAGCATCTGCCAACTTAGTCATAATCGAGGGGGCCAAGGAGAAGGAAACGTCTGTCCCCCAGACGAAATTTTTTTTCTGCTCCTCGCCAACTCTGGGTCTATCATCGGTGGATTTCTCGCTTTTGTAAAGCGCCACGCTGTTGATTGTTAAACCGCTAGCGGCCTGATAATTCGCCTGGAGTCCGTAAAGTGATTTCTTCTCTGCCATAAGAAACGGGGCATATTCATAATCAATTTTTAGCTCTGCGGTTGCGTTTGTAGCCTCCTGAGATAGAAAACTGATCTGCCCGTTATCGTAATCGATATTATAATCCTTGCCTTTGGCTAAATTCTTACCATTCAGAGTCACTACTTCCGAGCCTTCGATTATCGGAGAATGACCTAAGGCAAACTCGGTCTTGCGACTTTTGGTCTCAACGTAGATATAGTATGTTGTCTTTCCCACTAAATTCTGGGCGAATTGATCGTTTTCTGTGGCAGTATATATGTCAGGTATTTTTTCGCTTAAAGAATCAACTTTAAAGGGGTGCCGGTCCGGGAAGAAAAGCAGGCCCTTGTTAAAATCTATCCTGTCTAAATCTACAACCCCATCCGGGTTGCTGGCTCCGTATTGGTCGATTTTATCCAGTCCCAATATCTGAATATATCTTACCCCATTTTGCTGGTCCGGATCAGTGTTATTGGTGTACTCTGATTCTGGCCGGCTGACTCCTTTATAGATATTTATCTTCAGCCCATCCTTTTCGATATTCCTTGAGCCCAGCGAGTAAACGTTCCTCCACTCATATTCCCAGGTTACTTGATCTGACCGAGAGTCATATGGCTTCACAAGTTTAAGCAAAAAGGTTGTATCTGAGATCAATAGGCTATCTTTATTAAGGGGAATAGAGTATTTCAGACTACCTACGGTTATTGTCTCTGGAGGTACGCTTGCCCGTCGTAATATCTTGGCATAGTACGCTAATACGTCATTTTCCCCCAAGGAATAGGGTAACTCTACAAAAGGTAAAGTGACAGTATTGTGGGTAGTATCCCTTGTCATATTGCGATAAACATAATAATCTTGTGGATCGATATGTTTAAACACCCTGTATTCAGATTGGCTCGGATCTTGGCTTATATCTCTTGGGTCGACACAGGCAAGGCCGTGAGCTGACGTACTGTAAAGTGAATCCGAAGGGTAGACGTTCTTGTAGAGCTCAAATTGTATCAAGCTGTCACCTGGTTGATAATCGTTGACTTGGTGACCTAACGCAGTACTTCTTCCCAAATAGTAAAATCTTCTTTTCACATAGTCATAATCCCGGATATAGCTTGCTGCGCTCTCTGCGCCGGCTTTAAAGGTGGTTCTTTGGGTGGAGGATTTCTCCTGGCTGGTTATCATGGTCAGGCCCAGTCTGCCGACTCTGGCTGTGGCTTTAATCCCGAAAAGACCGCGGAGTGCCTGGCTGTACCCGACCAGACTGCTACCCACTGTCAGGTTGGTATTCCCCAATTCTATGCTCTGCAGGACCTCGTCTTCCTCTCCCGCATACCGTAAGTGAATCCGGTTCGCCAGATCAGTTGTGGTCTCGCTGTTCTGGTCTACGTCCACGGAGATTTTGCTTCCGACATTTCCATTGATCTTGAAACTGTATTTCTGCTCCATATTCAAAGAGGGCCACTTGGACGGCTTGTAAGTTGCAGTGCTAACCAGCCCCTCTTTCCAGTTACTCCTTCCAGAAAAGGAGATCTTCCGGTTTCCGGTGATCTTTAGACTGGGACCTCCCTCGCCTATAAATTTGGATACTATGGATGGAAATTTAACCGGGATATCAAACTGGAAAAAGCTCTTGCGCTTTCCCTGCTCGGTCTGGATTAAGGAAAGGTTTATGTTCTTTCGCCAGCCCTCCTGATATTGAGAGGAAAGAGTATAACTCATATAAGAATCCAGGCTCAGGGGAAAAACATTATCAACCGGGTAAGAGCCCAGCTTATCCTTAAGCTCGACCACTTTATCTTCGTAGTTTATCTGGACTGTCCGGGCAAAGCAGATCTTGTTTTTAAGAAGGGGAAGTTCTTTGAAAGCCAGGGAAAGACCAACATCGGGAGTGCCCGGCTTATGATAGGAGCAGCTGCTATTTTTCGCGTCTAAATCTAATTTCAAACCCTGGGCTGCGCCTAAGGCCGGCAAAAGCAAAAACAAAACCGCCAGTTTCAAAAAAGACTTTACGCCCTTGGCGGCAAAAAGAGGTACTTCTGATTTTCTTACCATCGGGTCACCTTTAGAAACCCTTAGATATTATCGATAATTACCTCCTTTACTGAAGTTTTACTCTCCTAAATAGATTACTTCTTTTTCTAACTCTATGTTGAATTTTTCCTTTACTTTTTCTTTTAAGATCCTGGTTAAGGTTCTTACTTGCTCCGAGGTAGCATTCCCCGCATTTATTATTATATTGGCATGTTTGGAGAAAACCTTAGCATCTCCAATCCTCATCTCTTTGGCACCGACTTGCTCTAAAAGATACCCTGCCGAGACCCCGGATGAACAGCTCTTGGAGGATTTGATATTCTTGAAAAATGAACCGGCAGAACCTTCCTCTTCCGGAAGCCTGGACTTTCTCACTTTCAGGTTCTCCTCTATCTTTTTTCTTATCTTCTCCCTGTCCTCCTTTTGCAAGATCAGGGTAGCTGAAAGCAAAATATCCTTTGAGCTTTTTAATTTTGAATGACGGTAATCGAATTCGAAATAATCCCGGTTGACGATT
>JALHSU010000158.1 GCA_022865345.1 Candidatus Zixiibacteriota bacterium | reverse complement strand
CTCGAACTCATCCCCTCACCCCTTCTCTTACAAAGAGAAGGGGATTTTAGTCCCTCTCTTTCTAAGAGAGGGATTCAGGGTGAGTTCCTAACGTAATATAGTTTTCCCAATCATCTTTTATTTTGTTTTTTGGTTTATCAACTCTTCAAACGCTGGATACCCAGCTAAATTTTTATACCAGGGGTGCAATTTTATATACGCTGGAGTCACAAAATTTTCCTTGACCAAAAACTCCAGCATCTCCACTGCATTTTCTTTTTGCCCGGCAAGTGAATAAATGAAGCTAATGTTCGGCAGGATGTCTACTAAAAACCATCCTGTGAACATCAGAGATTCCCCTATACTTTTTTTCACACTCTCTACATGCTCCAAAGCTTTTCTGAAATCCCCTTTTAAGACATATGCTAAACCCATTCTTAAACGACTCATATATTCAATGGGTAGATTTTCAAATTCTTTGACCAAAGGTTGATTGAGCTGAATGCAGGAATCTAAAAATATTTCTGCCTGCTTTTCATTTCCTCTCAAAAGCTCTAAGTAGCCCAATTCCACAAATAGATCCTGATTCGAATTTTCCCGACAGATTTCATTTAAATAATTAAGGGCAATGTCAACCTCTCCTGAGATTATGAAAATTTTTATTAAGCCTAACACAGAAAGAATGTCTTTCCGTTTGATATTCAGCGCTTTATGAGCCATTCTTTTTGCTTCTTCCAACTCACCCTGATACAGGTAGTAGTAACTCATGGAATCATATGTATCCCAGTTGTCACACTGAATCTCTAATCCTTTTTTAAAATACTCCCCTACCTTTTCTTTTTTCCTTAAAATCGAGTATAATTCTATGAAAGCCCCAAATAGGTTGGGGTCGGTGGGCTTCACCTCTAAAGCTCTCTTCAGCGCACTTTCAGCTTTGACATATTGTCCAGTAAAAACGTACCATTGACCCAGAAGCCTCCACCCCTCTCCATAATTGGGATTGGCTTTGACCGCTGCTTCGGCTTCTTGTATGGCTTTTTCGCTTTTCCCCTCTATCATGTATAGCCTAGAGAGAGAGCGATGAGCCTCAGCTAAGTTAGGCTCAAGAGCCAATGCTTTGGAACCAGCTTTTTCAGCCTTTTCGAGCCAGGATTTCTTGAGGTCGATACCCAATTGCACATAGGTGGAATAGCAGTCGGATAATCCCGCATAAGCTAAAGCAAAATCCGAATCCGCTTCTAATGCCTTCTCGAACATCATGGTTGCCCGTTGTAGTCCGTCCATCGTATTGTATCCAGTCCAATAGTATTCCCGTCCCTGCAAATAATAGTTGTATGCCTGCACATTCAGGGTGGGTTTCTTTTCAATCATCACTAATTCTGGCGGAGCAAGCGTAACCTTTAATGCCTGAGCTACCTCTTTGGCTACCTCTGCCTGAATAGCAAACAAATCCTCCATCTGCCTATCGTAGCTATCTGCCCAAACGTGGAATCCATCACTGGCTTTAATCATCTGGCAGGTGATTCTGATTTTATTCCCATATTTGCGGACCGAACCTTCCATTACATAGTTTACTCTTAATCTATTTGCCACCTCTTTGAGGTTCACTGGTTTATTCTTGAACTGCTCAACATCACTTCTCGAAGTAACCAGCAAGCCGCCAATTTTGGATAACTGGGTAATGATATCTTCGGTCATTCCATCTGCAAAGTATGCATCCTCTTTATTCTCAGAGAGATTTTGTAAATACAATACTGCCATGGCTGGCTTGGGAGATTCGATGGGCTTTGTTGCTACGGCTGTTTTCACATATTCTAAACTCTTCTTTTCTCTTCTTAAATCTGCTAATAAATCATCTATATGTTGATACCTTTCTTCTTTGTCCTTAGCCAGAGCCTTGAAAACCATATCCTCTAATTTGGCTGAAACCTGGTTGTTGTATCGAGTCATAGGCTGAGGGTCTTCATTTATGATCGAGTAGATTATAGCTGCCTGATACTCCCCTACAAAAGGTAATTTTCCGGTCAAAAGCTCATACAAGACAATCCCAAAGGAGAAAATGTCGCTCCTCTGGTCAGCTTCTTCTCCCTGTGCCTGCTCAGGCGACATATAGGCAAGGGTGCCTAAGGTTGAGCCAGTTTGAGTAAGCTTGGTAGCTCCCTTTAACTTCGCCAGACCAAAGTCCATTATCTTAACCTGTCCCTCTTTAGTAACCATTATGTTATCTGATTTTATGTCACGATGAACTATCTCCTTCTTGTGAGCGGCAGTCAATCCCTCACAAACCTGAATCCCGATGTCTAAGACCTTCTTTATAGATAGGGTCTCTTTTTCAATCATCTGCTTTAAAGTCTTCCCCTCCACATATTCCATAGCTATGAATAATCCTTCAGGACTTTCCTCTATCCCATAAATAGTAGTAACATTAGGATGATTTAGAGCAGAAGCAGACTGTGCCTCCTGGATAAAGCGGGCTTTTTCCTCAGGACTATCAGCAATGTGAGGAGGCAAAAACTTCAGAGCGACTAAACGTTGAAGTTTGGTATCCTGGGCTTTATACACCACTCCCATTCCACCCTCACCAAGTTTTTCGAGAATCTTATAATGTGAAATTAATTTACCAATCATAACGTATCACGCTCAGTTATCGAACTCATCCCCTAACCCCTTCTCTTAAGAAGAGAAGGGGAAATTAGTCCCTCTCTTTATAAGAGAGGGAGTCAGGGTGAGTTCAGACTCTCCAGCAATTTCAGATTTAACCTTAAGCATCACTAACCGAATCTTAGCAACCATAATAAATTTAGAAATTGCTTTCTTGTCAATAGAGAAAGTGAGGTAAAGCGGACACTTCTGGTGAAGAATTAAGGTCCCAGCAGTTTTAAACCTGCGTCACATATCCAAAAAAATCGAGG
>JALHSU010000157.1 GCA_022865345.1 Candidatus Zixiibacteriota bacterium | reverse complement strand
TCTTTAGTAGAAAAAGACAGTAAATCCTCATGTAAAAAGCTACTTACCCTCAGTTTTCTCTTGCTTCTTTTCTTCTTTCTGGTATCTCTTCCTGAAACGCTCCACTCTTCCGGCAGTATCCACTAACTTCTGCTTTCCGGTAAAAAAGGGATGGCAATGTGAGCAGATTTCCACATGGATATCCTTGGCTGTGGAACGGGTATGGATGACATTCCCGCAGGCACAGGTGATGGTGGTCTCAAAATACTTGGGATGAATCTTCTCTTTCAAAACTTTCTCCTCCTTTATTCGAACATCCTCAACCAAATTTTCGGACTAATATAATACGCAGATTTAGAAAAACAAGATAAATCTAGAAATGAAAAAAGGAAAAAGGAAGAAGGGAGATGGGAAATAACCTCTCCCCGACCCTCTCTTACGAGGAGAGGGAATCTATTTACCCTCCCCTTTCAGGGGAGGGATAAGGTGGAGTCTATTGAGTGCATCATCCGTGATGATGCAAGGCTCGGTAGTCTCCTAAGGGCGTTTTTGAACTCCTCCCCTAACCCCTTCTCTTACGAAGAGTAGGGAAATACAAGTCCCTCTCTTTTTAAGAGAGGGACTTAGGGTGAGTTATTTAATCGCAAGCTAAAGCTTTCGGCCACCTGAATTCCGTGCCTTTCGGAAAAAAATAAGGGTGGAGTCAAGTTCCACCCCTACGCGGATGATTGAGCAGCTTAAATGGATGCTCGAAACAGATTTATCAGCCTCAAGGTCAAATTTGACTTAATCAACTTAATCAGCAGTAAGATTTCGTAAGGACAGAACAATGTTCTGTCCCTACGAAAGAGGCGACCCTTTGGGTCGCCTCTTTCCTGTTTACAGTATGCTGCCTGCTGTCTACTTTTTCAGCTTTTTCAATCTCTCCTTCGCATCCGCAACTTCAGGTATCCCAGGGTCAGCATTCTTCCAGATATCCAGAAACTCCTCATATTTCTCAATCGCTTTTTTATTCCAGCCGGATTCCTCATAAGCCAAGCCTAAAAGGTAATAAGCTTTCACTCCCATGGGAGTCAATACTCTGTAAACATCATATCTTGAGAGTGCCTTTTCTAATTCAGCTACTGCTTCGTCCAGTCTGCCTGTCTTCAAGTAAATTTCCGCCAGATGAGAACGCATAAAAAAATCTGGGGTGGGGGACTCTCTATTTCCTCTTTCTAAATAGCTCAATGCCATGTTTGTGTCCCCTTTGACTAACTCGATGTCGCCCAATGTCCACCAGTAAGAAAACATCAGCTTTGGATTCTTTTCCTCAATATCCTTTTTCAAAGCCTTTGCCAATTCTTCAGCTTCGGCAATTCTCCCACTCTTTGCCAGAAGATAAGCGTAACCATCTCTCCCATACACCGGGTCTGTGGGTTTGTCTTTTTTGTATATTTCCATGCCTATTTCTGCTTCCTTTAATGCTAAAGACATCTTTTTCTGCCTTTCATAGAGATATGCCTTATCGAAATGTTTATAGGCATTCATCTCTCCTTCAAACTGTTCCATTCTGTCTGCCGCAATACCATCGTCCAACACTTTGAGAGCATCTTCGAATTTCCCCTGGTAAAAAGGAATCGATTTTAAGTATAACCTTCCCATTGACCTCAAACGCTTCTCGCTGCTGGAAGAGAGCGCCTTATAACAGTTTTCCGCTTGGGTGTAATCCTTTTTGAAAAGATACATATCCCCCAGTTTGTACTGAGAGGGATAAAAGTCAGGGTTTTTCTCTAAAGCTTTTTTGTAAGATTCAATTGCCTGGTCCAGCTTTCCATTCCAGGCATAAAGGTCAGCTCTGGTATCATAAGGATTGGGTTCGTCCGGTGCTATGGATATATATTTATTTATGGCCCAGATAGATTTCTCAAAATCACCG